>CAZCKZ010000001.1:0-7334 GCA_964499395.1 uncultured Gallionella sp.
TCTGTTTGCAGCGGCCGCCGCTTTTCGCGTCAGGCTGGAGAAGGTTCGTAACGCCGAGTTGCGCACCAAAGTTGGCCGCCGCACTTTCCAGAACGTCCCATATCGCACCAAATAGATGCGATTGATGAACCCGTCCGCGCTGTAACCCATTGAAACCGTGGTGGCACAGGAATTGCATCTGTAATTACTGAGTAACCTTTCTGACCCAACGGCGGGTGGAAGGGTACACATAATTACCGACAAAGGCGTCGCTTCAGCATTGAGTGCTGGACGACGCTTTTTTTATTGCGAGGATGAGATGAAGACGAACAAAAAAACCAGGCTGGTCGTGATCGGCAACGGCATGGCCGGGATGCGCACCATCGAGGAATTGCTCAAGATGTCGCCGGACGAATTCGAGATCACGGTGTTCGGCGCCGAGCCACAGCCCAACTACAATCGCATCCTGCTTTCGCCGGTGCTGTCCGGCGAGATGAAGTTCCAGGATACCGTACTCAACGACTGGAGCTGGTACGAGGAAAACAACATCACGCTGCATGCCGGCAGGCTGGTCACGAAGATCGACCGGAAGAATTGCGTGGTCGAAAGCGATGACGGCCTGGCGATTCCCTATGACCGCCTGCTGATCGCGACCGGTTCCAATCCGATCATGCTGCCGATACCCGGCATTGATCTCCCCGGCGTGCTGGCGTACCGCAGCATAGACGATGTCGAGAAGATGATGGTTGCCGCCCAGGATAAAACAACGCCGTGCAAGCGTGCCGTGGTGATCGGCGGCGGATTGCTCGGGTTGGAGGCCGCGAACGGATTGTCGCTGCAGGGCATGGAAGTGTCGGTGGTGCACCTGTGCGACTGGCCGATGGAGCGCCAGCTCGACCAGGTCGGTGGCGGCCTGCTGAAGAACGAACTGGAGAAACGCGGACTGAAATTCTATCTGTCGCGCCAGACCGAGGCGATTCTTGGCGAGACTATAGGGGGCGAAGACAGGGTGACCGGCTTGCGCTTCAAGGACGGCGAGGAGATCGCAGCCGACCTGGTGGTGATGGCGGCGGGCATACGGCCCAACATCGCGCTGGCCAAATCGTGCAAGCTGCATTGCGAACGCGGCATCGTGGTCAACGATACGATGCAGACCTACGACCCGAAGATTTACTCGGTGGGAGAATGCGTGCAGCATCGCGGGCAATGCTATGGACTGGTCGCGCCGCTGTTCGAGCAGGCCAAGGTGGCGGCGAACCATCTGGCCGAATACGGGCGGATGCGCTACGAGGGTTCGTCGGTTTCGACCAAGCTCAAGGTGACCGGCATCGACCTGTTCTCGGCGGGCGACTTCAACCTCAAGCCGGGCGACGAGGAACTGCTGCTGCAGGATTCGGCGCGCGGCGTGTACAAGAAGCTGGTGCTGCGCGACAACAAGCTGCGCGGTGCGGTGATGTACGGTGACACGCTGGACGGGCCGTGGTATTTCCAGATGATGCGCGATGCGACCGATGTGTCGGAGATGCGCGAGCACATCCTGTTCGGCCAGATGCATATCGGCGACGCGGGGCGCGGCGGTGTCTCCAACGTCGCGAGCATGCCGGATTCGGCGGAGATCTGCGGCTGCAACGGCGTCAGCAAGGGCACCATCGTCAAGACCATCCTGGACAAGAAACTGTTCACGCTGGAAGAGGTGCGCGCGCATACCAAGGCGTCCGGATCGTGCGGTTCGTGCACCGGTCTGTGCGAGGCATTGCTGGCGAACACGCTGGGCGATTATTCGGCCAAGCCGAGCAAGAAGGCGCTATGCGCCTGCACCGAGCACGCGCACCAGGACGTGCAGCAGGCGATCACCAAACTCAAGCTGAAAACCATACCAGACGTGATGAAGGCACTGGAATGGAAAACGCCGGACGGCTGCCATGTGTGCCGGCCCGCGCTGAACTATTACCTGACGGCCGCCTGGCCGGGTGTATACCAGGACGACAGCCGCTCGCGCTTCATCAACGAGCGCGTGCATGCCAACATCCAGAAGGACGGCACCTATTCGGTGATCCCGCGCATCTGGGGCGGCGTTACCTCGCCGACCGAGCTGCGCTCCATTGCCGAGATCGCCGAGCGCCATGAAGTGCGCACCGTGCACATTACCGGCGGGCAGCGCATCGGCCTGTATGGCATTACCCGGGAGAACCTGCCGAAGATGTGGGGCGAGCTGGTCGAGGCGGGATTCGTTTCCGGCCACGCCTACGGCAAGGCGCTGCGCACCGTGAAGACCTGCGTTGGTTCGGAATGGTGCCGCTTCGGCACGCAGGATTCCACCGCGATGGGCATCAAGGTCGAGAAGATGACCTGGGGTTCGTGGACGCCGCACAAATTCAAGATTGCGGTGTCCGGCTGTCCGCGCAACTGCGCCGAAGCCACGATCAAGGATTTCGGCGTGGTGTGCGTGGACTCGGGCTATGAGATCCACGTCGGCGGCAACGGCGGCATCAAGGTGCGCGTCACCGATTTCCTGTGCAAGGTTGCAACCGAGGAAGAGGTACTGGAATACTGCGGCGCATTCATGCAACTGTATCGCGAGAGTGCGCACTATGTGGAACGCACTGCCCCGTGGATCGAGCGTGTCGGGCTGGCGTACGTGAAACAGCATGTCGTCGACGACGCGGCGGAACGCGCCGAGTTGTATGCGCGCTTCCTGGAATCGCAAAAATATTCTCAGGACGATCCGTGGAAGGAACGCGCGGAAGGCAAGGATGCGCACGAGTATGAATCACTGGCGACGATTGCATAAGGAGTAATGAAATGGACTGGCTACAAATTGGACACATTGAAGACATCCCGCGCCAGGGTTCGCGGGTGGTGCAAACGGCAACGGGCGAGATCGCGCTGTTCCGCAGCGTGGACGATCAGGTTTTCGCACTGAACAACAAATGCCCGCACAAGGGCGGGCCGTTGTCACAGGGCATCGTGCACGGCACACGCGTCACCTGTCCGCTGCACAACTGGGTGATCGATCTGGAATCTGGCGTTGCGGTCGCACCGGATGAAGGCTGCGCGCATCGCCATGAAGTGCGGGTTGCGCATGGCGTGGTGTTTATCGAGGTCGAGGCCGGAGCATGCAAGGCGGCATAGCCATGCCAGCCAGCATAGCCAAGCAGGATACCGTTCGCACCACTTGCCCGTATTGCGGCGTCGGCTGCGGAGTGACGGTGAATGAAACTGCGGGTGGCATCAAGGTGTCCGGCGATAGGGAGCATCCGGCCAATCTGGGGCGGCTGTGCTCCAAGGGTCGCGCGCTGGACCAGACGCTGGATAGCGAAGGGCGCCTGCTTTACCCCATCGTTGATGGACAGCGCGCTTCATGGGACGAAGCGCTGGATCGCGTCGCAAGCGGCTTCAAGGAAATCATCGGTGAGCACGGGCCGGATGCGGTCGCGTTCTATGTGTCGGGGCAATTGCTGACCGAGGACTATTACGTCGCGAACAAGCTGATGAAGGGTTTCATCGGCAGCGCGAACATCGACACCAATTCGCGGCTGTGCATGTCGTCGGCAGTGGCCGCGCACAAGCGTGCATTCGGCGCGGATGCGGTGCCGGTCTGCTATGAGGATGTCGAGACGGCGGATCTCGTCGTGCTGGTCGGTTCCAACTACGCATGGGCGCATCCGGTGCTGTACCAGCGCCTGGCGGCGGCGAAGAAGGCGCGTCCCGCAATGCAAGTGGTGGTGATCGATCCGCGGCGCACCGCGACCTGCGACATCGCCGATCTGCATCTGGCGATCGCGCCGGGAGCGGATGCATTCCTGTTCAACGGCCTGTTGCATCATCTGCGCCGCGAGGACGCGATCGATCTCGCCTATGTCGAGGCGCATGTGGAAGGTTTTGCCGGCGCGTTCGAGGCGGCGCGCGCGGTCAGTTCGATCCCGAAAGTCGCGCAGGTGTGCGGCTTGCCGGAGACGGATGTCAGCGAATTCTTCCGCATGTTCGCGAAAACCGAGTGCACCGTGACGGTGTTCTCGCAGGGCATCAACCAGTCTTCCAGCGGCGTGGACAAGGGCAACGCGATCATCAACGTGCACCTGGCCACGGGCCGAATCGGCAAAGCAGGCATGGGGCCGTTCTCGGTGACCGGCCAGCCGAACGCGATGGGCGGGCGCGAGGTCGGCGGGCTGGCCAATCAACTGGCGGCGCACATGGATTTTTCCGATGCGGCGAGCGTGGATCGGGTGAAGCGATTCTGGAACGCAGCAAATATTGCTCAAGAGCCGGGGCTGAAAGCCGTGGACATGTTTCAGGCCATCGCCGATAAAAAGATCAAGGCGGTGTGGATCATGGGCACCAATCCGGCGGTCAGCATGCCGGACGCGGACAGGGTGCGCGCCGCGTTGCTGGCCTGCGAGCTGGTGGTGGTGTCCGATTGCGTGCAGCACACCGATACCACCGCCTGCGCCGACATCCTGTTGCCCGCTGCAGGATGGGGCGAGAAGGACGGCACGGTGACCAACTCCGAGCGGCGCATCTCGCGGCAGCGCGCGTTCCTGCCCGCGGCGGGCGAGTCCAGGCCGGACTGGTGGATCGTCACCCAGGTTGCGCAGCGCATGGGCTTTGCCGATGCGTTTCCGTATTCACAGCCAGCGCAGATATTTCGTGAGCATGCCCAACTATCCGGCTTTGAAAACGGGCCGGCATTTGAGAATGGTGGCATGCGCGCCTTCGACATCGGCGCGTTGACTGAAATCGACGATGCGCAATACGATGCGTTGCAACCTGTGCAATGGCCTATCAACAGCCAAACACCTGAAGGCACGCAGCGTCTGTTCGCCGACGGAAAATTTTATTCGCCCAACGGCAAGGCGCGCATGGTCGCCGTTGCGGCGCAGTTGCCTGCGGTGGCAACCGATGTTGAGTTTCCGCTGGTGCTGAATACCGGGCGCCTGCGCGACCAGTGGCACACGATGACGCGCACGGCAAAGGTGCCGCGCCTGAACGCGCATTCGTATGAACCTTACGTGCAGATGCATGGTCGCGATGCACAACGCTTCCAGCTGCAGGACGGCGGGATGGCGCGATTGAGCAGCCGTCACGGCGCGATGCTGGCGCGTGTGCAGGTCAGCGACGAACAGCGCATCGGTTCGGTGTTCGTGCCGATGCACTGGAACGATGCGTATGCAAAATCGGCACGCGTGGACGCACTGGTTGCGGCTATCACCGACCCGATCTCCGGCCAGCCGGAATTGAAGCACACGCCGGTGTATGCAGAGCCATACCGTCCGGCCTGGCAGGGTTTTGTACTAAGCCGCGAGCGGCTTGCGTTGCCGGAAGTGAATTATTGCGCCTGTACACAGGGCACGGGTTATTGGCGGCATGAGATCGCCGGTGATGTGTTGCCGGAGAGTTGGCGCGACAGGGTACAGACAGCGCTGGGTTGTTCAGGCGATTTGATCGAGTACCGCGATGCCGCGATGGGACGCTACCGCGCTGCCTGCGTGCAGGACGGCCGGCTGGAAGCCGTGTTCTTCATCGCGCCGGATCAGCGATTGCCGGAACGCGAGTGGCTGGCCAGCCTGTTCAAGCAGGACATGATCGATCCGGCAGACCTGGCCGGCTTGCTGGCCGCGCGGCCGCCCAACGGCGCGGCGGCCAATACCGGACGCACCGTGTGCGCCTGTTTCAGCATCGGCGAAAAAGCCATCATGCATGCGATTCGAGAAGACAAGCTGGATAGTGTCGAAACAGTTGGGGCATGCCTGAAAGCGGGCACCGGATGTGGTTCCTGTGTGCCTGAGATCCGTCGTATTCTGGAGAATAACTCATGATCGCAGGATATCGGCACTATCGAATGCCGAGCCACGACTGACTGTTTCCCGGCAGTCAAATCCCTGCAACCCACAGAATTTTCATTTTTCGTGAGCGGTTATTCGCCAATTGGGACTGTCGACACATTACCACGCTGTAAATTTTTCAGAGGCGGACATTTGCCGCAAAGGTAACGGGCCGGGCACTTTTATACAAATCCGCCTGGACTGCATCTCGCATTGTTTGGCAATAAACCAGCCTACCATTTTTTATACGGCAAAAATTTCCCGTTCATGGTAACTATTACACGGTCGCCTTTTGGATCATTTTCTTTATCAATGGTAAGCGTGAAATCGATTGCACTCATGATTCCGTCACCAAATTTTTCATGTATTACCGACTTCATCGGCATACCATAAACCTGCATGATTTCATAAAACCGATAAATCAAAGGGTCGGTCGGAACTAAAGGACCAAGACCCTTGGTAGGAAATTCGGTCAGCTTTTCGTGAAGGTCTTTTTCAAGCCCAAGCGCGGAACCCAATTTTGCAGCCTCTTCTTCAGAAGCGCGTGCCTGACCGTAGAAAAGGGATGCTACCCATACTTCGTCTCTGTTGATGATTTTCCCCAAATCGGCAAAAGTTTTTCCCTTGCTCTTTTTTGCATCCAAAAGCTTTTGTGTAATTTCGCCTGCTTTCATGCTTGTCTCCAATCAGAGTGTTGAAAATTTAATGCAAAGTAAAGGGGCGCCACACTTTTGTGGCGCGCTGCTTACGCGCAGCGTTGGGATATTGTATTACTTACTTTTCGCTGGTGCTCGCCATGGCATCATTTAATCCGCCATGGCAACGGCAGGCAATGCGCGGCTAGTGGCAGCCGAACTGAAATTTGTTCAGTCCAGGAGGCATCCCCAGGGCAGTCATCGAATCTCCGGGACTCAATGGGCCTGTTTCAAGTCACATGCCAAGCCAAGGAAGCTGCTTCGCAGGCCTTGTCGATTATTTTATTTCGAAACGACAACCAGACCGCGTGCTTTGTTGCTGGTCGTGTCTGTCGTGGCAATCGCCTGCCGCAGCAGGCTGATGCTGACCCACGCCGGGGGATATTTGTACTTGGCCACATCGAGTATCAGCACGCTGTCGGACTGTGCGTCATAGGCCGCCAATGCCGACCAGTGGCCCCCTCCGACCTGTCCCAGGCTGGCGCGATAATAATTGGCCAGCACGAACTGCCCGTCATCGCCGAGCGCTTTCTTCAGCAGGGCGCGCAGACTTTCCTCGGTGAAGGTATCGCCGGCAATGGATGTTGCCTTGACGCCCTGGCGGGACAGCGTTTCGGCCATTTCCTCGCGTGTCATGCCCATCGCGAGCACCGTCTGCGGGCTGATGACCTTTGCGACTGCGGGGGTGAAAAAGTTGCGCTGGGTAAAGTAAGGGTAGGGCGCATAGGTTGGATCGACGGGCTTGGCTATCGGCATCGAGTTGAGCACGGTGATCGCACTGGCCACGGAACAATACGACTGGGTGATCTGCGCGGTAAAATTCGGGGCAAGCTGCCAG
>CAZCKZ010000001.1:7344-40096 GCA_964499395.1 uncultured Gallionella sp.
GAGTTGCCAGTAATCGGCATCGGCAGGCATGCGGGCGCGAATTGTCCTGCCTTCCGCCGAGTCCCAATACACGACGGCGGGTTCGGCAAATGCAGATTCCGCAGCCGGTGACTGTGCAAAAGCCGGGGATATGAATGCACAGAGCAGTGCTGCGAATACCAGGTTTTTCATAGTCTTCCTTTCTGTTCGGACAGGCATCATCGAGGAATACGGAATTAGCGGAACACGATGGTCTTGTTGCCGCACACCAGTACACGGTCTTCCACGTGATAGCGCAGGCCTCTGGATAATACCGTTTTCTCGATGTCGCGCCCGTAACGCACCAGGTCTTCGACCGTGTCGCCGTGGTCGATGCGCACCGTGTCCTGTTCGATGATCGGACCGGCATCCAGCTCGTCGGTGACGTAATGACAGGTTGCACCGATCAGTTTGACGCCGCGCTGATAGGCCTGGTGATAAGGTTTCGCGCCGACGAAGGAGGGCAGGAAGCTGTGGTGTATGTTGATGATGCGCCCGGGATACCGCTGGCACAGGCCGGGCGGCAGAATTTGCATGAAACGCGCCAGCACCATGCAATCGCCACCATGCCGGTCATATAGCGCTGTGATTTTTTCAAATGCGGCTGCCTTTTCTCCCTGCATGTCGACATGGATGAACGGGATGCCGTGCCACTCGACAAAGCCGCGCAGGTCTTCGTGGTTGGAGATCACGCAGGGGATGTCTACCAGCAACTCGCCGCTGCGCCAGCGGTGCAGCAGATCGTTCAGGCAATGGTCCTGTTTGCTTACCAGGATCACCAGCCGCTTCTTTTGCGCCGAATCGGATAACTGCCAGCCCATCGCGAACTCCTGCGCCAGCGCAGTAAAACGGCGGCGGAACTCATCGGCATCGAACGGCAGGGAATCGGCGCGTATTTCCTGGCGCATGAAGAAGCGCTGTGCTTCCTGCTCGGTGTGATAGCTCGCCTCGGTGATGAAGCCGCCATGCTGCGCGATAAAACCGCTCACGGCCGCGATGATGCCCGCCCGGTCCGGGCAGGAGATGGTCAGGGTATAGCGTCTGGTGTTGCTCATGCTGGTGTTACGGTAGGCATTGCGGCGATTCTAACGTATCGCCGGGACAGTGCCGCCTGGACTATATCGGATTGCCGTCAGCGTCGAGGTAGAACTCGTTCAGGGCGCGTTCCACTTCGGCCATATGGGTGAGCACCGGGCCACCGCCCATCATGATGGCGATCCCGCAGACCTCCATGATCTCTTCCAAAGTCACACCGGCTTGTTTGCATGCGCGGACGTGCAGCGCGATACAGTAGTGGCATTGCTGGGTCAATGCCATGCCGAGGGCGACGCGCTCCTTCTCTTTTTTGTCCAGCACGCCGGGCTGCATCGCCTCGCCCATGAATGCCTGGATCTTGCCCATCAATTTTGGGCGGTATTCGGTGAGAAGTTGCAGGCCGCGATGCGCATGCTCCAGAACCTTGCGCTCACTATCGGAGCCTTTTGCCTTGTGAGGATTGTTCATACGATGTTCCTTGGGTTGGAGCGGGCGATTGTAACGAAAAACACGGCGTGTTTATACGGATCTATCCCGGCACGGCGCAATCATCCAGCAAGCTTGCCAACGACCGGGGCGGGGATGCGCCAAAAAGGAACCTTCGGGTATTCATTTTATAAACAGCTGCACGTTGATAGTACAATGATGCAACAAGTCAGATTGGATTGGAATTCAAAAATGAAACATGTATCAAACCCGGTCACGCGCATATTTGCAATCGTCATGCTGTTGTCAGGTTGCGCCTCCGCACCACAACATTTGACCGAGCAGAATAAAAGCGGGATCAAGAACATCGCTATTGTTTCCCTCGTGCCGGAAAGCGTCAATTTTGAAAAAATCGGAATATTTTCATCTTCCAATATATACACAAAGTTTGATGCGGGCAGCAAGGTGACTGACAGTGTCCTTTACGTGTCCCGCGCAAGGATCGCGAAATCCTATCCGGGCTGGACTCTGAAAAGTGTCGAGTATGACCGGTCGGCATTATTGGCAAAATTGAACACGCCAAGCGGTTTTAATGCCGCGAGCGCCAAGGAAGCGTTTGCCGGTCTGGCCCGCAATAATGGTCTTGATGCAATATTTGTTGTGAGGGCTGTGGCAGACAAGGCGGATGCCGTGCAACAGGATTCACCCCAGGATAATTATTTGCGTGAAGGGATGAATGTATTGCTTAAAGACAACAAATTTGGCGGAGACGCGAAGCTGGTTTTTCGCGCCAACCTGAGCGTTGCGATTGTCGGAAAAAATGGGGAGGTGATGGCTGTTGGTTCAATACCTGCCCAACTTGACCATGCCAAAGAGCTGGATCTTGACGATTATGGCGTGAGCCTCGATATGAAACGTAATTCCCGTCCCGAGATACAGGACAAGTTGGAGCGCGGGGTTGTTGTTGATTTGACGAGAAGGCTTAACCTTTGCTTTGATTCTCTGGGTTTCACTGACGGATCCAGCCCGGAGTCACTGCATGTAAAAGTCATTCCGCAACCCGATGCGGTTATCGAGACCAAGGGAAAGTCACCTGCGCAAACGGAGTCGGCCCCGAATTCCTTTGATCTGTGCTTTTCGAGGTGCAGGCAATACACCGATCGCACCAAGGAGCAATGCTTCGACGCTTGTAACAAGTGACCGCAGTTGCCCGGGTGTGTCTTTGCCGCGCGATAGCGCCTGATACCGCGCAGATTTCTTCAGGTATTAACGATCACGGCTGCAGGGATGGTGTTTGTTTATAGGGCCATGCCCTGGTCGCGCAGATATTCTTCATAACTGCCATGGTAATCGGAAATCCCCTTGGCAGTTATCTCGATGATGCGCGTCGCCAGCGATGAAACGAATTCGCGGTCATGGCTGACGAACAGCAGCGTGCCCTTGTATTCCAGCAACGCGGTGTTGAGCGACTCGATGGATTCCATGTCCATGTGGTTGGTCGGTTCGTCCATCAGCAGCACGTTGGGTTTTTGCAGCATCAGTTTGCCGAACAGCATGCGTCCCTTTTCGCCGCCGGACAATACCTTCACGTTCTTCTTCGCTTCGTCGCCTGAAAACAGCAGGCGGCCCAGCGTCGCGCGCACGGTCTGGTCGTCATCGTTCGGGCCGCGCCAGTAGGCCATCCATTCGGTCATGGATTTATCCTCGGCAAAGTCGGCGCTGTGGTCCTGTGCGTAGTAACCGAGCTTGGCTTTGTCGGTCCATTTGATGGTGCCGGTATCGGGTTGCAGATCTCCCGCCAGGCAGCGCAGCAAGGTGGTCTTGCCTATGCCGTTGGGGCCGATGATGGCGACTTTTTCGCCGGCATCGATGCGGAAGTTTACGTTGGAGAAAAGCACCTTGTCGAAGCCCTTCGTCATGTGCTGCACTTCCACCGCGGTGCGGTGCAGCTTTTCGCGCTCGTCATATTCAAAGCGGATGAACGGATACTGGCGGCTGGACGGCTTGATGTCCTCGATCTTGATCTTGTCGATCTGGCGCGCGCGCGAGGTGGCCTGCTTGGCCTTGGACGCATTCGCCGAGAAACGCGCGACGAATGCTTTCAGCTCGGCGACCTTCTCCTTGGCCTTGGCGTTGTCCGTGGCCTGCTGTGCGCGTGCCTGCGTGGAAGCCAGCATGTAGTCGTCGTAGTTTCCGGGATACACCGTGATCTTGCCGTAGTCGAGGTCGGCCATGTGGGTGCAGACGCTGTTCAGGAAGTGGCGGTCATGCGAAATGATGACCATGGTGCAGGTGCGCGCATTCAGGATGTTTTCCAGCCAGCGTATCGTGTTGATGTCGAGGTTGTTGGTCGGCTCGTCGAGCAGCAGGATGTCCGGGTTGGAGAACAGGGCCTGCGCCAGCAGCACGCGCAGCTTGAAGCCGGGTGCGACGGCGCTCATCAGGCCCTGGTGCAATTCGATGGCAATGCCCACGCCGAGCAGCAATTCCCCGGCGCGCGGTTCGGCGGTATAACCGTCGTATTCGGCGAACTCCGCTTCCAGATCGGCGGCGCGCATGTAATCTTCTTCGCTGGCATCCGGGTTGGCATAGATCGCATCGCGTTCCGACATCGCCGTCCACATCTCCGCATGGCCCATCATCACGACATCCAGCACACGCATGTCCTCGAAAGCGAACTGGTCCTGGCGCAGCTTGCCGAGACGCTCGCCCTTGTCCAGCATCACATTGCCCGAAGTCGGCTCGAGATCGCCGCCAAGGATCTTCATGAACGTGGACTTGCCGCAACCGTTCGCACCGATCAAGCCGTAACGATTGCCGTCGCCGAATTTGACGGAGACGTTTTCAAACAGGGGCTTGGCCCCGAATTGCATGGTGATGTTGGCGGTGGAAAGCATGGAAAAATCGATTTCGGAAAATTTTTGGATTGCAATTTTAACACCGTGCGGCATTATTACCCGTGCAATCTGCCGGACAAATGGGCAATCCGGCATATTGACATACGAAGTCGGGGCAGCGAGACTGTTTTGCCGTATTTTGCTTGATTCATATTGCGTTCCCCGCATTCCTGCAAGCCGCGTGCAAGGTTTACCTTCAAGCAAGGCAATAGAGGTATGCAATCATGTCAATGATTTTGCGCTGCAAGGAAATATGGAACTAAGAAACGGAAATGATCGCCGCAAAGCAAACCCGTTCGGAACGAGCGGGCCGTGGCTGACGACGGGAAAAATGGGCGGGCTGGTAATTACCGATCGCAGAAAATCCACCGGCAGGCGAACGACGGACAGGCAGCAGAACCAGGGCTTTTCAGCTTCAACTGGCTTTTGATGGGCCGTTGGCGGTTTACATCCGGTATTGCCTGCTTCATCATGAACCTGAAGAAACAAATCGCATTATGGATGGAACGTCCAATCACACCGTGATGCATCTGTTTCCATTGCGCGTTTCATTTTTCGCCTGCCAATGCAGAGGCACTCAACTTTGCAGGCGTTCATTTCAGAATTGCTGAAGGGTGCAACAATACCATTCGATATCGATCAGGAACCGGTGCCGGTGAAGTCCGATGATCACAGCCCCGGCGCCCCTTTAAAGAACATTGTTATTGCCAGAGTGGAGGTATAGAATCACATATGGAAGGGGTGGCTTGACTTGTGGTTTATCCTTTACTTTGGCTTGTAACGTTTCTAAATTTTACGGAGGTATCATGAAATCTATAGTTTTAAGCATGGCAGTGGCAGGACTGATGGTTGCAGGGAGCGCAATGGCTACCAGCATGCCGCCTTTGGCAAAAAGCAACGGTTGCACCGCTTGCCACTCAATTGACCATAAGATAGTTGGCCCAGCCTGGAAGGATGTCTCCAAAAAATACAAAGGTGTTGCGGGAGCCGAAGCCAAGTTGATCGCCAAAGTATCCAAGGGCGGTGGCGGCGTGTGGGGCAAGGTGCCTATGCCTGGCATGGATCCGTCCGGCAAGAAGCATGACAATATCAAGAAATTGGTTGATTTCATCCTGGCCCTGGACAAGTAAGCGGAAACGTTTCTGGAAAAGCCGGCTTGTGCCGGCTTTTTTTGCGAACCGAATTCGCGCGCCAAGATCATGCAACCCTGATAAAAGATCGCAGATTGATCCCTGGACACCAGCTATCGGCTAGAATGTGCCGGGTCAATTATTAACAGAACATTATGGTTCCCCATCTCACCACCGCGCTGACCGGCCCCTTGCACGATCTGGAGCGACGCTTCCTGGCGGCCATGCCAACCATCGAACACTGGTTTCGCACGCAATGGCTGGAACACGCCGTGCCGTTTTACGCCTCGGTGGATTTGCGCAACAGCGGTTTCAAACTGGCGCCCGTGGATACCAATTTGTTTCCCGGCGGCTTCAATAACCTCAACCCCGATTTCCTTCCGTTGTGCGTGCTGGCGATGCAGAGCGCAGTGGAAAAGATATGTCCGGAAGCACGCGGTGTGTTGCTGATACCGGAGAACCACACACGCAATTTGTATTATCTGCAGAATGTGGCGCAGATCGAGATGATTCTCAAGCAAGCCGGCATGCGCGTGCGCATTGGAAGCCTGTTGCCTGAGATCACCTCGGCCACACAGATTGAATTGCCCAACGGCAGCGCGTTGACGCTTGAGCCACTGGAGCGGCGAGGCAATCGCCTTGGGCTGGCCGATTTCGATCCATGCGTGGTATTGCTCAACAATGATTTGTCGGCAGGCGCGCCGGAGATATTGAAAAATCTCGAGCAGCCGGTGTACCCGCCGCTTTCCATTGGCTGGCATTTGCGGCGCAAATCGCATCATTTTGCCGGCTATGACCGTGTGGCGAATGCGTTCGCCGAACTGCTCGGTATCGACCCATGGCTGATCAACCCGTATTTCGCCACTTGCGACCAGATCAATTTTCGGGAACGGGTCGGAGAGGAATGCCTTGCCGCCCAGGTGGACGTCGTGTTGCAGAAGATACGCGCCAAATATGCAGAATACGGGGTGAAAAGCGATCCCTTCGTCATCGTCAAGGCCGATGCGGGAACATACGGCATGGGCATCATGACGGTGAAGGACGCGGGCGAAATCACCGGGCTGAACCGCAAGCAGCGCAACAAGATGGCGGTGGTGAAGGAGGGCGTGGCAGTATCTGATGTGTTGATACAGGAAGGGGTTTATACCTTCGAGCAGATCAACGAAGCGGTTGCCGAACCGGTGGTGTATATGATCGATCACTATGTGGTTGGCGGATTTTATCGCGTGCATACCGCCCGTGGTGTGGACGAAAATCTCAACGCACCCGGAATGCATTTCATGCCGCTTGCGTTCGAGACCCACTGCACATTGCCCAATCCGGACCGTGGTCCGGACGACACACCCAACCGTTTTTATGCTTACGGTGTCGTGGCGCGACTGGCTTTACTGGCCGCATCTCTGGAGATCGAGGCGGCGGAAAATCCCCCTGAAAATCCATAGATGGCTGCGCCGATTCGTCTTTTCGCCATCGCTGCCCTTCTGCTGCTTGCAGGGTGTCAAAACAAGGAACCGTTGTATCAGGAACAGGGCTATGTTTTCGGCACGCTGGTGGAGGTGAGCATCTATGGCGAACCCGAGCCGCGCGCCAGACTGGCGGTGAGAGAGGTGATGCAAGAGTTTCAAAGGTTGCACAACAAGTTGCACGCGTGGCAACCCAGCGAACTCAGCAAAATGAATGCGGCGTTTGCAAAGGGAAAAAGTGCTCCCATTTCTGCAGAACTTGTTTCGATACTGCGGGATGCCAGGCAGCTTTCGCAACGATCACAAGGCTTGTTCAATCCGGCTATCGGGGGCTTGGTACAGTTATGGGGTTTTCACGCCGATGAATTCAAACCGGTACTGCCGGACAAAAGAAAAGTTGCGCAATGGGTCGCGGCCAACCCGCAGATGAGCGACATCACGATCGTGCGCGGCATGGCGAAGAGCAGAAACAAGTTCGTGCAGGTGGATCTGGGCGGCTATGCCAAAGGCTACGCACTGGATCGCGCCGCCGATATCCTGCGCAAACAGGGTATCCGCAATGCGCTGATCAACATCGGCGGCAATATCATGGCCCTCGGCCGGCATGGCGATCGCCCGTGGCGCGTCGGTATCCAGCATCCGCGCAAATCCGGGGCGCTGGCGATCCTGGACCTGCACGACGGCGAAGCCATCGGCACCTCGGGAGATTACCAGCGCTACTTCATGATAGGCAATGTGCGTTACTGCCATCTGATCGACCCGCGCAGCGGTTATCCGATGCAGGGCGTACAGGCGGTTACCATACTGACCCATGGCCCGCGTGCCGGGGTGTTGTCAGATGCCGATTCCAAGCCGCTGTTCATCTCGGGAGCAAAAGGCTGGCGCGCCGCCGCCACTCGAATGGGCCTGACCGAGGCGATGCTGGTGGACGGGCAGGGCAAAATCCATCTCACAGCAGAATTGCAGAAGCGGCTAGAATTCACGGACAAGCGTATTCATCCGGAGGTGGAGCCGTGAATGATTCCGATCCAGGGCAGGATTCTGAACCGGACATCGTGCAACAAAAGGTGCGGCGCGCGGCAGGTATAAATGCATTGCGCAAGATCGGCCTGATCGTCGCCGGGGAACAACAGGCGGATACCGACAAAGCCAGAGTGCTGCGCTGGTTTGCCCGCTATGGCTGGATTGCCTTGCCGGGCGTTGCGTTGCTGGTGGCATATCTGATCGTAATGATCTAATTGGCAGGAGTGATTTGTGGCCGGAATTTTATTGGTGACCCACAACGGGCTGGGCGACAGTTTCGTGGATTGCGTCAAACATGTGCTGGGCGAAGTGCCGTCCAATCTTAAAGTATTGTCGGTATTGGCCGGTGATGATCCGCAATTGAAACTGGTTGAAGGACAGGCATTGATCAAGCAGCTCGATACGGGCGGCGGCGTGCTGATTTTGGCGGATGTGTTTGGCGCCACGCCCAGCAACATCGGGCGGCAACTCTGCCATGCCGAACGCGTGATAGGCGTGGCGGGGCTGAATCTGCCCATGCTGCTGCGCGTGGTGTGCAGCCCGGACAAATCCTTGCCAGATCTGGCACAGACCGCGGTCGAAGGCGGGCGTGAATGTATCGTTAAGATGGCGGGTTAAATGTTGCAACAGGACGTGCTCATTATCAACAAACTCGGTCTGCATGCCCGCGCATCGGCCAAGCTCACGCAGCTTGCCGCCAGCTTCAAGTGCGAGGTGATGATGTCGCGCAACAATCGCCGCGTGAACGCCAAAAGTATCATGGGCGTGATGATGCTGGCCGCTGCCAAGGGCACCACCATAAAAATCGAGACAAATGGCGAAGACGAGGCTGAAGCGATGCAGGCGTTGTTGAAATTGATTAACGATTACTTTGGAGAAGGCGAGTGAGTTTTACGCTGCACGGGATATCGGTTTCCAGCGGCATTGCCATCGGCTATGCCCACCTGATTTCGCATACCTCACTGGATGTGGCGCATTACGCGCTGCCGAAGAAATTCATTGATGAAGAAATTGCGCGTTTTGATACCGCGCTGTTGGCAACGCGCAACGAATTCGCCAGCATGCGCAGCAATCGCCCGACTTATGCCGCGGCAGAATTCGATGCATTCCTCGAGTTGCATCAGATGATTCTGGACGACCCGTTGCTGAGTGTCGCGCCGCGCGAGATGATCGCCAACGAGCAATGCAACGCCGAATGGGCGCTCAAGGTGCAGACGGAAACACTGGTTGCGCAGTTTGACGAGTTCGAGGATGCCTATTTGCGCGAGCGCCGGACCGATGTGACGCAAGTGGCGGAACGGCTGCTCAAGCAATTGCTCGGGCAACCCGGACACCAGCCTCCTTCCGCGCGTCACGATGTCGAGACGATACTGGTGGCACATGACTTGAGCCCCGCAGATCTGATTCTGTTCAAGCCGCATCAATATGCGGCATTCATCACCGATGTGGGCGGTGCAACATCGCACACCGCGATCGTTGCACGCAGTCTGAACACGCCGTGCGTGGTGGGTCTGCACCATGCGAGGCAGCTGATTCGCGAGGACGATCTGCTGATTCTGGACGGCGAGCAGGGCGTGTTGATCGTCAATCCGGACAAGCTGATCCTCGCCGAATACAAGCTGCGCCAAAGCGCATGGGAACTTGAACGCAAGAAACTGAAACGGCTGCGTACCGCGCGCGCCAACACGCTGGACGGAACAGTCATCGAGTTGTATGCCAACATCGAGAAGCCGGAGGATATAGACGAGGTGAAAGCAAACGGCGCGACCGGAATTGGATTGTTTCGCAGCGAATTCCTGTTTCTCAACCGCGACAACTTGCCGGACGAGGAAGAACAGTTCGAGGCTTATCGTGCAGCTTCGGCCGGCATGGAAGGCCAGCCCGTCACCATCCGCACTTTCGATCTGGGCGGGGACAAACAGCTGAGCGGAATAAAGCGTGTCGCCAACAATCCGGCGCTGGGGTTGCGCGCAATCCGTTTTTGTCTGGCTGAACCGCAATTATTCAGCACCCAGATGCGTGCGCTGTTGCGCGCCTCGCATTATGGCAACGTCAAAATACTGATACCGATGTTGTCGGGTGTTTCCGAACTCAACCAGACGTTGCAGTTCATCGCGGCGACCAAACAAAATCTGGATGATGAGGGCATTCCCTATGACCGCGAAATAAAGATCGGCGGCATGATCGAAATTCCTGCCGCGGCGCTGGCGCTCAATGTGTTCGCCAAGAAGCTGGACTTTCTGTCCATTGGCACAAACGATTTGATCCAGTACACCCTTGCGATAGACCGAACCGACGAAGAAGTCGCGCATCTCTATGATCCGCTGCATCCCGCCGTGCTGCATTTGCTGTCGCACGTCATCGCTACTTCGAATAGACTCGGCGTGCCGATCTCCGTGTGCGGTGAAATGGCCGGTGAATTGGCCTACACACGTTTGTTGCTGGGATTTGGATTGCGCCAGTTCTCGATGTTTTCGGCGCAAGTGCCCAACGTCAAACAGCGCGTACTCACCACCAGCCTGCACGAAATCGCTTCATTTACACAGAAGATCCTGCGTGCCGACGACCCGATGAAGATCCGCGAGCTATTGGACAAGCTCAATGCCTAGCAGGATGTTGAGAAACTACTGATGAAACAACTAGCCATCTGACCAGGCTGCCAAAATACACCAGCCAAGTCATTGGTTATGCGCTCGGCAAAACTGTGTTGTTCAAGGGCTCAAAATGTGGAGATGTGCAGCGGCAGACTGGCTGTAAACTCCGCTTTTTGCGAGTTGGTCGGGCAAACCGACCATCCCTGCTTAACCCGATTCGCCCTTTCGCGCCTTGTTCTGCCATCGCTCGCGACGTTTTTCAACACCCTGTTAAAATTCGTATTCGACCTGCATTCTGAAAGTCTGATTCGGCGCGGCGTTGCCCGTGCCAAACAGCCAGGCCGCGTTGTACCTGATTGCCCGGCGGTTGCCGAGCGCGAGTTTGCCGAAGACAGCCGGTCCGATGCGGTGGCTCTGGTCGGCCCGTTTGTCCCAGTCGTTCCATTTCCCCATATCGCCCATACCCTGCACGCCGAATTCCAGAATCTGCCGCCAGCGGTATTTGGCCTGCCACTGGTAACTGAAGTTGGTGCTGTACGGCACGCCGCTTTCATCCGCTTTTCCGAAGGCGCGTTCAAAAAGCAGGTTGCCGTTCAACTGGAGCCTGCCGTATTCGGTCTGGAATAAGGGACCGAACTTGAATTCCCATGGAGCGTTGGCGCTCAAAGGTGCTTCCAGCTCTGTGATGAGCCCGAAATCGACCGGGTATTCACCGGTGTCGGTGAGCTGGAACTTGTTTTCCCATTCGGCCAGATTGGCAATATCGTTACCGTTGCGTTCCTGTTTCAAATAGATCTCGGTGAACCAGTATTCTGTTGCGCCGTAACCGTAACCGATGCTGGCACCCTGCTCGCGATTTCCGGCCAGAGAAGAGGTTGCGCCTGCCTTGACGTCGATCTCGCGTTCGCCGTATTCGACTGCGGGGGTATAGACATAATCCGCGGCGCCGGCGAAAACATCCCGGGCGAAAACGATTCCGCAGAGCAGGATGAGTAATGAAAGATTTCGGGACAACAGGGAATTGTTCATGGTTATGCCGGTTTCAGATGGAAGTTTGTTGCGGACGGGCGGCCAATTTCATCCCGATAAAGATGGTGATCAGCGCTGTCAGGTAGAAAACGATCTGCATGCCTGCGGGACGGGAATCGTAGCCGATCAGGCTGTGCAGCAACATGCCGGGCAACCCGCTTTCCGGCAGCACCGCCGAGGTGTCCCACAACGGTGCGGCCAGGCTGGGCAACAAATCCGCCTGGATCAGAAAATGCGCGGCCTGTGAGGCCATGCCGGCCGCCAGCAGCAGCACCAGTATCCCGGTTGCGGTAAAGAACCAGCGCATCGGCACACGCAGCAGGCCTGCATAAAGCGTGTAACCGACCGCGATGCCTGCCAGCATCCCGATCATGCCGCCGAGCATCATCGAAGACTGCCCGCCGTCATTCGAGGCGGCGATGCCGTAGAGGAACAACACGGTTTCCGAACCTTCCCTGAGTACCGCGATTCCGACGATGACCAGCAATATCGAGCACTCGCTGGTCCCGTCGGAGATGTTCCTGCCCACGGATTTTGCGCTCGCGGCCAAAGCCGCGCCGTGTGACGACATCCAGATGTTGTGCCAGGCCAGCATCACCACCGCGATGCCAAGCACGATGGAATTGAAGATTTCCTGGCCTATACCGTTGGCCAGCGATCCGATCACATCGGTAAAGGCGGCAACCAGCCCTGAGCCGGCCAGTCCTGCAATCACTCCGGCAATCAGCCAGCGTCTGCTGTTGGGTACGCTGCGTGTCGCGGCAGCAAGGATTCCGATGATCAGGGAAGCTTCCAGTACTTCCCGAAATACGATGATGGCCGTTGCGAACATGACACTTCTCCTAATGGGCGATGATGACACCGTGGGCGGTGGCTGAATGAAATTCTCCGGTGAACGGGTAGCGCCCCGCTTCGAGGGGGCCGATGAAAATCGTCGCGGTGCCGTGTCCGGTGATCACTTTTTCCCGGTTCAGTGCATAGCTGTCGAATTCCTCGGGGGTGGCATCCTGATTCTCGATCCTGAGCCTGATCTTCGTGCCGGACGGAATCGTGAACTCGGCCGGCTGGAATTTATGGTCCTTGATTGTCAGCGTATATTCGTCAGCATGTGCAGCGATTGGCAGCAGCAGTGCAACAAGCAACAGGTGTTTCAAAGCGATCTCCTCGGTAATTGCTGCGAATGATAATCGTTCTCATTTGTATTTGCAACAGGTTTCTGGCATGATGCTTTCAAACAGTTGCGAGGTATCGACATGCACCAACCCGAACATCTCAAGAACGCCGGTCTAAAATCCACGTTGCCGCGGCTCAAGGTGCTGGATCTGTTCGAAAACAGCGAAGAACGCCATTTGAGCGCTGAAGATGTTTACAGGCAGTTGCTCAACAGCGGAGAGGATGTGGGTCTGGCAACGGTGTACCGGGTGCTCACACAGTTCGAGCAGGCTGGGCTGCTGGTGCGCCACTATTTCGAGGGCGGCAAGTCGGTGTTTGAACTGAACAAGGGCGAGCATCACGACCACATCGTTTGTCTGCAATGCGGACATGTCGAGGAGTTCTACGATGCGGCCATCGAAACACGCCAGGAAAAAGTCGCCACAGAGCTGGGTTTCGCCATACGCGATCACGCGCTGCATATCTATGCGGATTGCACCAAAAAGAAATGTCCGCACAGGCGCTGAAATAGCGCGGCCGAGGGATTCGCGATTATTGACAGGCAACCCCAAAACGCGGAAACTGCATTCCAGTGCCGATTTGACATCAGCTTGCGGGGCACTTTAAACATACCAGCTAAAGCGAAATAACCCGCTCTAGCCGCAAGCTGTGCGGGTTTTGTTTTTGGCTGACTAATGAGTCTCGAAATTTGTTTTGCGGAGTAATGCGCAAAAGGCCGCATATAACCAGCGACCTGCCCGCTTGCGGGCTTAGTCGAATGGCTGGTGGTTTTATCAGCGAATGACGGGGCATATCTGGCTGGATAGACGAGGATTGAGCGAGCACGCGACACTGCGATTTGCCCGCAAAACAAATTTATGAACAACTCTGTCGGCATCGTCACTGCGCAGCGCGCATCATTCGACACTCCGCTCACTTTCAGGAGCGGCGCGGTGCTGCCACGCTACGAACTGGCGTACGAGACGTACGGCACGCTGAATGGGGACAAGTCCAACGCGATCCTGGTGTGCCACGCGTTGTCCGGCCATCACCATGTGGCGGGGCAATATGCCGGTGACCCAAAAAACACCGGCTGGTGGGACAACATGATCGGCCCCGGCAAGCCGGTCGATACCGGCAGATTTTTTGTCATCGGTGTGAACAATCTCGGCGGTTGCCACGGCTCGACCGGTCCCTCCAGCCTCGATCCGCAAACCGGCAAGCCTTACGGCGCGAATTTTCCGGTCGTGACGGTGGAGGACTGGGTGGAGTCGCAGGCACGTCTGGCCGATCAGCTCGGCATCAAACAATTCGCGGCGGTGATGGGTGGCAGCCTGGGCGGGATGCAGGCAATACAGTGGTCGCTGTCATTTCCCGAACGCGTGCGACACGCGCTGGTAATCGCCGCCGCACCGCACCTGACCGCGGAGAACATCGCCTTCAACGATGTGGCGCGCAACGCGATCCTGACCGACCCGGATTTCCACGGCGGGAATTTTTACGAACATGGCGTGGTGCCGAAGCGCGGCCTGCGGCTGGCGCGGATGCTCGGCCACATCACCTACCTGTCCGACGATGCGATGGCCGACAAGTTCGGGCGCAGCCTGCGTTCCGGCAAACTCGGTTACGGATACGACATCGAGTTCGAGATCGAGTCCTACCTGCGCTATCAGGGCGACAAGTTCGCGTCGTATTTCGACGCCAACACCTATCTGCTGATGACCAAGGCGCTGGACTATTTCGACCCGGCACGCGCATACGACGGCAATCTCGACAAGGCGTTCTCGGCCGCGCAGTCCGATTTCCTGGTGGTGTCGTTTACCACCGACTGGCGTTTCGCGCCGGAACGTTCGCGCGAGATCGTCAATGCGCTGCTGCACAACCGCCGCAACGTGAGTTAC
Organism: uncultured Gallionella sp.; assembly: GCA_964499395.1. GTDB lineage: Bacteria > Pseudomonadota > Gammaproteobacteria > Burkholderiales > Gallionellaceae > Gallionella. The sequence goes on from CAZCKZ010000001.1 coordinate 22,013, forward strand.
GCCGAGATCGCCTCGACGCACGGGCACGACTCGTTCCTGATGCGGCACGAACACTACCACGACGTGATGCGCGCCTATCTTGACCGTATAGCCGGAGAATTTTCATCATGAGCGCGCACGATCCCGCCGAACTCGCCGCCGCACGCCCGGATTTCGCCGCGATCGCGGCATGGATACCGCAGGGCGCATCGGTGCTCGATCTCGGCTGCGGCGACGGCAGTTTGCTGCGCTACCTGAAGGACACCCGCAAAGTGCGCGGCTACGGCGTCGAGATCAGCGATGCGAACATCGTCGCGTGCATCCGCAACGGCGTGAACGTGATCCAGGGCGACCTGGAATCGGGCCTGTCCGGTTTCGAGAGCAACGCGTTCGATTTCGTGCTGCTGTCGCAGACGCTGCAAGCCACGCGCCACACCGAACCGCTGGTCCAGGAAATGCTGCGCGTCGGGCGCGAGGGCATCGTCAGTTTCCCCAATTTCGGCTACTGGAAGAATCGGCTTAATGTGCTGCGCGGCAACATGCCGGTATCGGAAGCACTGCCCTACCAGTGGTACGACACGCCGAACGTGCATTTGTGCACCCTCCATGATTTTGAGGATTTTTGCCGCGACCTTGGTGTAATCGTGCTCGCGCGCCGCGTGATGACGGGGAGCAGCGAGGTGAAGGTGTTGCCCAATCTGCTCGGTAGCACCGCGGTGTACCGCTTCCAGCGCGGGATATAGATTTGATGAACTTCAAAGTCCTCCGCACAACGTTGCGAGCGCATTTCGACGCAGTATCGCCAAGCGCAGTAGTTGTGAGAGGTGCTTTGTGAGCGTCTGGCAACAGCTCTTCACCCGGCGCATGCTGATCTGCGTGTTCACCGGATTCGCTTCCGGCCTGCCGCTGTACCTGCTGCTCAATCTGGTGCCCGCCTGGCTGCGCACCGAGCACATCGATCTCAAGGTCATCGGCGCATTCGCGCTGATCCAGTTTCCCTACACGTGGAAATTCCTCTGGGCGCCGCTGCTGGATCGCTATGCGGTACCGGCGTTTGGCCGCAGGCGCGGCTGGATGCTGCTGATGCAGGGCGCGCTGCTGGTGGTGATCGCGGTGCTGGGCGGCTTCTCGCCGCAAAAAGACCTGGCCATGATCGTGCTGTTCACCACATTGCTGGCCCTGCTGAGCGCCACGCTGGACATCGCGCTGGATGCCTACCGCCGCGAATTGCTGTTCGACAACGAGCTCGGGCTGGGCAACGCGGTGCACGTGAACGCGTACCGCATCTCCGGACTGATTCCCGGCTCACTGGCGCTGATCCTCGCCGACCATCTGCCGTGGGACATGGTGTTCATGATCACCGCGCTGTTCATGCTGCCCGGCATGGTGATGACGCTGATGGTCAGCGAGCCGCACCGGGCCGAGCCGCCCAGGACGCTGCGCGAAGCGGTGGTCGAGCCGTTCCATGAATTCATCACCCGCAAGGGTTGGCAAAGCGCATTGCTGATTTTGGCATTCCTGTTCTTCTACAAGCTCGGCGACAGCCTGTGCACCTCGCTGGCCACGCCATTCTATCTCGACATGGGATTCTCCAAATCCCAGATCGGACTGATCGCCAAGAACGCCGGGCTTTGGCCGGCCGTGATCGGCGCGTTGCTCGGCGGCATCTGGATGCTGAAGATCGGCATCAACCGGGCGCTGTGGCTGTTCGGCGCGGTGCAGGTGGTGAGCATCTTCGGATTTTACTGGCTGGCGATACAGGGAGCGCAGCCGCAAGTGACCTCACTGCACCTCGCCCAGCTCGCGTTCGTGATCGGACTGGAAGCGTTCGGCGTGGGACTGGGCACGGCGGCCTTCGTGGCCTACATCGCCCATACCACCCATCCCTCTTACACCGCCACCCAGTTCGCGCTGTTCACCAGCCTCACCGCCGTGCCGCGCACCTTCGTCAACGCCACGGCGGGCTGGCTTGCCGACCAGCTGGGCTGGAGCGGATTCTTCCTGCTGTGCGCGATATTGGCGGTACCCGGGATGTTGTTGCTGTTCAAGGTCGCGCCGTGGGGGGAGACAGCGGAATTACAATCATAGAGTCGCAGGGTGGGCAGACAGGATTTTCGTCTGCCCACGCGGTTTGGTAACAGCGTGGGCACAAAAACGTGCCCACCCTGCTTGGCTAACTTTATGTTGTGCCGAAACCAGAATCTGGATTTTTAAATCTTCCGCACAAACACTTTGGATTTCCGCTGGTAGTTATACAGCGACTTCTTCTGCGCGGGCAGCGCGGAAACGTCGCTCTCGACGAAACCGCGCTCGATGAACCAGTGCGCGGTGCGCGTGGTCAGCACGAACAGCTTTTTCATCTTCTGCATCCTGGCAACGGAGATCATGTGGTTGAGGATGGCCTCGCCGTAGCCGCGACCGCGGCTCTGCGATTCCACTGCGAGGGCGGCGAGTTCGGCGGCGGCTTCGTCCGGGAACGGATACAGCGCGGCGCAGCCGACGATGCGGTGGTCGTGTTCCAGTACCACGAAGCGGTCGACTTCCTGTTCCAGCAATTCACGGCTGCGCCTGACCAGAACGCCGCTCTCTTCCAGCGGACGCAGCAGTTCGAGGATGCCGCCGATATCCTCGATGGTGGCATCGCGCAAAGTATTGAGCGTGCTTTCCACCACCATCGTGCCGATGCCTTCGTCGCTGAACAGTTCCTGCAGCACCGCGCCGTCGGTGTGGCGGCTGATCAGATGGGTGCGCGCGACGCCGGCCTCGCAGGCGCGTATCGCGCAGGGCAGGAACAGGTTGACGTCGTCGGTCAGCTTGCGTTTCGGCCTGAGTACGTCCTGGGCCTGGGCGACGGTAAGTTCCTTGAGCAGTTTGCCTTTCTTGTCATGCACGCCGTCGGCGTCCATCAGGAACATCAGCTTGTCGGCATCCAGCGCGATCGCGGTCGCGGTCGCGACGTCTTCCAGCGTGACATTGAACACTTCGCCGGTGGGCGAATAGCCAAGCGGCGAAAGCAGTACGACCTCGCCGAATTCCATGCGGTCTTTCAGCGCCGCGACATCCACCTTGCGCACGGCGCCGGTGTGCATCAGGTCGATGCCGTTGATCACGCCTATCGGTTGCGCGGTGATGAAATTTCCACCCGCGATACGGATGTCGGCATTCGCCATCGGCGAATTCGGCAGTCCCATCGACAGCAGCGCCTCGATCTCGACACGCACCCGCCCGACCGCTTCCTTGACGCACTGCATGGTTTGCGCATCGGTCAGGCGGATGCCGTGATGATAGGTATCGCCGAGGTTGTTTTTTGCCAGGTGTTGCTCGATCTGCGGGCGTGCGCCGTGCACCAGCACCAGCTTGATGCCGAGACTGGCGAGCAGATTGAAGTCGTGCGTCAGTTCGACAAACTTGCCGTCCGCAACCACTTCGCCGCCGAACGCGATCACGAAAGTGCGTCCGCGGAACGCGTTGATGTAGGGCGCGACGGAACGGAACCAGGCAACGAATTCGGCTGAGGTGGTGATCGGCATATGAATATCCCTATTGATTGGTGCGCATCATGCCGCGCTATGATTCATCCAGCAACTGTCCGGCGATCGCCCAATTTTCTTCGGGCAGTTCGTCGAAAGCGATGTAGGTATAGCTCTTTGGCTTCAGCGCAATGCGTTCCAGCGTGTCGGTGATCTCTGCGGCGATCTGTTTCTTCTGTTCGCGGGTCAGCGTTCCCGCGATGCGGATATTGACGTAAGGCATATGCAGCTCCGGTTAGAATAGTTGCGAACTATGTAAAGTATATAGACATTCCCGCCTGTTGCCATTATAAGCGCGGGCGCCATACCCATTTTTTTGCGAGATGTTCTTGATCGTTAAACCCGAATTGTCAGCGAGTGCCCTGCGCCGCAAAGCGCGGCTCGATTCCCTTGCAGCGATAGAATTCCCCGCCGATCTGCCGGTGGTGCAGAAGCGCGAGGATCTGGCGCGCGCCATTGCCGACAACCAGGTGGTGATCGTGTGCGGCGAAACCGGCTCGGGGAAGACCACCCAGTTGCCCAAGATATGCCTGATGCTGGGGCGCGGGGTGCTGGGCTGCATCGGCCACACCCAGCCGCGGCGCGTGGCGGCGCGCACTGTGGCGTCGCGCATCGCGTTCGAATTGAAAACCGAACTGGGCGGGGCGGTGGGTTACAAGGTGCGCTTTCACGACAAAGTCGCGCCGGACACCAGCGTCAAACTGATGACCGACGGTATCCTGCTGGCAGAGATACACAGTGATCCGCTGCTGCGGAATTACGACACGCTGATCATCGACGAGGCGCACGAGCGCAGCCTGAACATCGATTTCCTGCTCGGTTACCTGAAGCAATTATTGCCGCGCCGCCCCGACCTCAAGCTCGTCATCACTTCCGCGACGCTGGATGCGGATCGTTTTGCGAAACATTTCGGCGCGCGGGTGATCGAGGTATCCGGCCGCAGTTATCCGGTCGAGATCCGTTACCGTCCGTTGCAGATAAGCGAGGAAGGCGAGGCGCAGGATGTTCCACAGGCGGTGAGTTCCGCACTTGATGAATTGGCCGCAGGCGGGCTGCGCGGCGATGTGCTGGTATTCCTGCCCGGCGAGCGCGAGATACGCGACACGGCGGAAGCGCTGCGCAAACATCATCCAAAAGGCATAGAAGTATTGCCGCTGTTTTCGCGATTGTCGGCGGCAGAGCAGGACCGTGTGTTCAAGACCGGCGGGCAGAGGCGCGTGGTGCTGGCGACCAACGTCGCGGAAACCTCGCTGACCGTGCCCAATATCGGCTACGTGATCGACTGCGGCCTGGCGCGGGTGAACCGCTACAGCATCCGGCAGAAGGTCGAGCAGCTGCACATCGAAAAGATCGCGCGCGCCGCTGCGAACCAGCGCGCCGGGCGCTGCGGCCGGGTGATGAGCGGCGTGTGTGTGCGTTTGTACGACGAAGCGGATTTCCTGCAGCGCGTGGAGTTCACCGACCCGGAGATCTTTCGTGTGTCACTGGCCACCGTGATCCTGCGCATGAGCGCGCTCGAGCTGGGGGACATCGCGGAATTCCCGTTCATCGAGCCGCCCACCCCGCGCATGATCGCGGACGGCTATCAGTTGCTTGCCGAACTCGGCGCGATAGACGAGACGCGGCAGCTTACCAAACTGGGCCATGACCTTGCCAGGCTGCCGCTGGACCCGAAGATCGCGCGCCTGCTGCTGGCGGGACGGCAATACCACTGCCTGACCGAAATCCTGGTTATCGCCAGCGCGCTGTCGGTGCAGGACCCGCGCGAACGGCCGCTGGACAGGCAGGAGGCCGCGGATGCGGCGCACAAGCGGTTTGCCGACGAACGCTCCGATTTTCTCGCCTACCTGAAAGTCTGGGCGTGGTACGAGCAGGCGTTGGCGGAAAAGAAATCCAATCGCCTGATGGCGGAAGAATGCCGCAGGAATTTCCTGTCGCCGCTGCGCCTGCGCGAGTGGCGCGAGCTGCGCCAGCAGTTGCACGCGCAGGTCGCCGAGATGGGCATGCGCGGCAATGAAAAGCCGGCGACTTATGAACAGATCCACAAAGCCCTGCTGTGCGGACTGCTCGGCAACATCGGCATGAAGAGCGTGGAGAGCAACGAATATCTGGGTGCGCGCAGCATCAAGTTTTTCATCGCGCCGAATTCGGTGCTGGCGAAGAAGGGAACCAAATGGGTGATGGCGGGCGAGCTGGTCGAGACCCACCGTTTGTATGCGCGCATCGTGGCGCGCATCGACCCCGAATGGCTGGAAGAGGTGGGCAGCCACCTGATCAAGCGGCATTATTACGATCCGCACTGGGAGAAGAAAGCCGCGCAAGTGGTGGCTTACGAGCGCAGCACGCTGCATGGCCTGCTGCTCAACGCCAGGAAGCGCGTGCATTACGGGCCGATGAATGTGGCCGAGTCGCGCGAGGTGTTCATACGCCAGGCGCTGGTCGGCGGCGAGTTCGAAACGCGCGCGCCGTTCTTCGCGCACAACCGCAAGCTGATCGCAGATATCGAAGCGCTGGAGCACAAGGCGCGCCGCCCCGATGTACTGGTGGACGACGAATTGATCTTCGCGTTCTACGACAGCCGCATTCCGGATGATATACACAACGGCGCCGCATTCGAACATTGGCGCAAGGAAGCGGAGCGCAGCGATGTAAAACTGCTGTATCTGAAAAAGGACGATTTGATGCGCCACGAAGCGGCGGGCATCACGACCGACCAGTTTCCGCCGAATCTGAAAATCGACAACATCAGTTTTGCGCTGGGCTACAACTTCTCACCCGGCAGGAACGATGACGGCATCACGCTGACGGTACCGCTCGCGCTGATCAACCAGGTGGTCGCGGCGCGCTGCGAATGGCTGATCCCGGGAATATTGGCGGAGAAGATCACGCAGTTGGTCAAGACGCTGCCGCAGAAACTGCGCCGCCATCTGGTGCCCGTGCCGGAATTCGCCGCAACATTCTGCCGTGAAGTGCCCGCATCGAACACGCCGTTACTACAGGCGCTGGTGCGCTACATTCGCGAGCAAAAGCAGATCGATGTGCCGCCGGATGCGTTCCGGCCCGAACAATTGCCGCCGCATCTGTTGATGAATTTCCGCATCGTGGACGAACATGGCCGGCAACTCGGCATGTCGCGCAACTTTGTGCAACTTTACGCCGAGTTCGCGCCGCGCACTGTGCCCGCCATCGTCGCGGCGACCGAGGAAAAAGGCGAGTCCGTTTCGGAGCAGCGTTACACATCGTGGCGTTTCGGTGATTTTGCCGAGACCCGTGTCGTGAAGCGCGCCGGACAGAACGTCACGCTGTTCAATGCGCTGGTGGATGAAGGCGATGCGGTGACGCTGCGCGCCTTCGATACCCGCGATGCCGCCCGGGCCGCGCATCGGGGAGGATTGCGCCGCCTGTTCATGCTGTTGCTGAAGGAGCAGGTGAAATATCTGGAAAAGAGCCTGCCCGATGCGCAACGGCTGGGCATGCTGTTCATGCCGTTCGGCACGCAGCAGGAATTGCAGCAACAGATACTCGCGATGACCTTCGACCGCTGTTGCCTGAACGATCCGCTACCGGCGAACGAGGAACAATTCGTCGCGCGCGGCAAGGAGGCGAAGAGCAGGCTGTTGCTGATCGCGCAGGAGCTCGCGCGTCTGGTCGGCAACGTGCTGACCGAGTATCAGGCCGTGCAAAAGAGTCTGCCGCAGCTCAAGGCGCATGCGCAGGCGAACCAGGATGTGCGCGCACAGCTGGAATGGCTGCTGCACAAGCGTTTCATCGCCGATACGCCGTATGAACGCCTGCAGCATGTGCCGCGTTACCTGAAGGCGATCAGCCTGCGCATCGAAAAGCTGCGCGGCAATCCGGTGCGGGACATGCAGTGCATGGCGCAGATGCAACCGCTGACACAGGCATGGCAAAAACTGCGCCAGGCGCAGCAGGGCAACAGCGATCCGCGCGTGGACGAGTTCGCGTGGATGTTGCAGGAATTGCGCGTGTCGCTGTATGCCCAGGAACTGAAAACGCCGGTGATTGTCTCTGTGAAACGTCTGGAAAAAATGCTGGCGGGGATCAGAAGCTGACCGATGCTACTGTAAGCGTATGCGCTGATGACCGGCACGACTGCCTGTCGCCTCGCATGAAATCCGGACGCAGGGGGGTCTTTGCTTCAGCCGCCTCAAACCACCCGCAACAATTTGCGCAGAGAAGGAATGAATATGGGAAAGCAGGAAATTCTAAGCAAGGTACCGGAAGTAACATTGATATTCTGGATCATAAAAATACTGGCGACCACGCTGGGCGAGACCGGCGGTGACGCCGTCACCATGTCGATGCATCTCGGGTATCTCGTCGGCACCGCGATATTCGCAGCCATATTCATTGTCGCGGTCATGGTCCAGGTTGCCGCAAAGAAATTCCATACAGTCATCTACTGGACAACGATTATCGCCACAACGACCGTCGGGACGACGCTGGCGGACTTCGCCGATCGTTCGCTTGGTGTCGGTTATGCCGGCGGAACGATAATACTGCTCACCCTGCTGGTGCTGTCCCTGTTCACCTGGTATCGCACGCTGGGTTCGGTCGCAGTGGATACCGTCAGTTCGCCGAAATCCGAAATATTCTATTGGGTAACCATCATGTTTTCCCAGACCCTGGGCACCGCGCTCGGCGACTGGACGGCGGATACCGCGGGTCTTGGCTACGAAGGCGGCGCGATCGTGTTCGGCACGATGCTGGCACTTATTGCGGCGGCCTATTATCGGACCAGAATCTCGCACACCGTCCTGTTCTGGGCGGCGTTCATACTTACGCGCCCGCTGGGTGCGGTGGTCGGCGATTTCCTGGACAAGCCCTTCGGCAGCGGCGGTCTGGACCTGAGCCGCTACGCGGCCTCGGCGGCCCTGCTCCTGTTGATGGCGACATTTATCTTCATGTTTTCGCATAAACCGGCAACACGGGCGCATTGAGTTTCCGGATCAGGCGTCAGTGCTTTGAAGAAAGTGTCGCGGGCGCCGATCATGGGTTAATGCCCGGTTCCGTGCCGCCTGGCAGACTGCCGGACATGAACCTGCAGGCGCCCGCAATCATGCAACCTGGCCGTAAAATTAGCTGGGTATAATCCGCACCACTCAAACAGCCGAAAGCGTAAATGTCCACGACCATACTGATCATCGGCCTGATGCTGTTCTTCGCGCACTTCCTGTCGCTGCAATTCAGCAAGACCAATATTCCGGACGTGCTGGTGCTGATGCTGGTCGGTATCGTGATCGGCCCGCTGCTCGGCATCGTCACGCCGGACGATTTCGGCAAGATCGGTTCGCTGATCGCGACCATTGCGCTGGTATTGATCCTGTTTGAAGGCGGCACGACGCTGAATCTGGACGTGCTGGGCAAATCGCTGGGTACGACCGGATTGCTTGCCATGGTCAGTTTTGTACTGACTGCCGCGATCGTCGCTGCGATCGGCTTTTATATGCTGCACCTGGAACTGCTGCCTGCCATATTGCTTGGCGTCACCCTGGGCAATACCTCTTCAGCGGTCGTCATCCCGATGGTGAATTCGCTGAAAATGTCGGACAAACCCGGCACCGTGCTGGTGCTGGAATCGGCACTGACCGACGTGCTGAGTATCGTTTGTGTATTCGCATTGCTGCAAATCCATACGGAAGGCGGCGTCGTGCCCGGCAGGCTGGTGGGTACCGTGCTCGCTTCGCTGATTTTCGCGGCGGTGATCGGCCTGCTGGGGGGTATTGGCTGGCTGATGGTACTCGGCAAGGTGCGCAATTTCCCCAACACCATTTCGTCGACGCTTGCCTATGTATTCATCGTCTATGGCCTGACAGAAATGCTCGGCTATTCGGGCGCGATTGCCGCGCTGGCGCTGGGCGTTTCGCTGACCAACTTCCAGAAATTCCACCTGTACCGCATTCCGTACATCGACAAGAGCATCGTGCCGCTGAACGAAATCGATCTGGCCTTTTACCGCGAAGCGGTGTTTCTGCTGAAAACATACTTCTTCGTCTATCTCGGCATTTCGATTCATTTCAGCGATGTGGCGCTGGCGGTTGCCGCAATTTCGATGGTATCGGTGGTGTACCTCATGCGCCTCGGACTGGCGCGCCTGATTTTCCGCAATCACGGCTACGGCCTGCGCGATACCGCCCTTAGCTCGATGATGGCACCGAAGGGATTGGCGTCTGCCGTTCTGGCCACCCTGCCGTTGCAATACGGGGTTGCGGGCGGCGAAATGATCCGCGACACAACCTATATGGTGGTGCTGGTCAGCATCACGCTCACCGCCTTGCTGGTGATGGTCTATCCCAATCGGTTTGCGCAGCGCATTTACGCGCTGTCATTGAACAAGCCGTTATCCGAGCCCGGAGCAGCAGACTCCTAGCAAAGCTTGGCAATTGCCTGCCTGCGGTATAATCCGTGCAATTCAGCACGGTCATGAAAGAAGAAAATAATGGATGAGCAATTGCGCGAAGCTGCGCTGCAATACCACCGCCAAGTTCCGGCGGGAAAGATCACGGTTACCCCGAGCAAGCCGATGATCACCCAGCGCGACCTTGCGCTGGCCTACTCGCCGGGGGTGGCGGCGGCCTGCAAAGCCATCGTGGACAATCCGTCCGAAGCACGCAACATGACTTCGCGCGGCAATCTTGTCGCGGTGGTCACCAACGGCACCGCGGTGCTGGGCCTCGGCGCGATCGGTCCGCTTGCCGCCAAACCGGTGATGGAAGGCAAGGCCATGCTGTTCAAGAAGTTCGCCGGTATCGACGTGTTCGATCTGGAAATTGAAGAGCGTGATCCTGACAAACTGGTGGACATCATCGCTGCGCTGGAACCGACCTTTGGCGGCATCAATCTGGAAGACATCAAGGCGCCGGAATGTTTCTACATCGAGCGCAAGCTGCGCGAGCGGATGAAGATACCGGTATTCCATGATGACCAGCACGGCACCGCGATTATCGTCGGCGCGGCGTTATTGAACGGTCTCAAGGTGGTCGGCAAGGACATCGCAAAAATAAAACTGGTGGTGTCGGGCGCAGGTGCCGCTGCACTGGCCTGTCTGGACATGCTGGTCAGCCTAGGCGTGCGCATGGAGAACATCACCGTGACCGACATCAAGGGCGTGGTTTACCGGGGCCGCACCGAAGAAATGGACGACAACAAGGCGCGCTACGCAGTGCAGACCGCCGCGCGCACCCTGGCCGAAGTGATTGCGGGAGCGGATGTGTTTCTCGGCTTGTCCGCAGGCGGGGTATTGAAGCCGGAAATGGTAAAGCGAATGGGAGCGAGCCCGCTGATTTTCGCGCTGGCCAACCCTACCCCGGAGATTCTGCCGAGTGTTGCCAAGGCCGCACGTCACGATGCGATTCTGGCGACCGGACGTTCCGATTATCCGAATCAGGTCAATAACGCGTTGTGTTTTCCGTTTATTTTTCGCGGCGCGCTGGATGTGGGGGCATCGACGATCAATGAGGCGATGAAACACGCGGCGGTGTATGCGATCGCCGAGTTGGCGCAAGCCGAACAATCCGAGGATGCGGAAGAGGTGTACGGCGACGAAAATCTGAGTTTCGGCGCGGATCATCTGATACCCAAGCCTTTCGATCCGCGTCTGATCACGCGTATCGCCCCCGCCGTGGCGCACGCCGCGATGGAAAGCGGGGTGGCGGAGCGGCCGATTGCCGATATGGCGGCGTATCGGGAACGGCTGGAGGGTTTTGTTTACCATTCCAACCTGCTGATGAAGCCGGTGTTCGAGGCTGCCAAGCGCGCCCCGCAGCGTCTGGTCTATGCGGAAGGCGAGGAATCCCGCGTGCTGCACGCGGTGCAGACCGTGGTCGACGAAGGCATGGCCCATCCGATACTGGTTGGCCGCCCGAAGGTGATCGAACAGCGCATCGCCAAGCTTGGCTTGCGCATCCGTGCCGGCGAACATTTCGAACTGGTCAATCCGGAGAGCGATTCGCGCTACCGTGAATACTGGAGCGAATATCATCACCTGATGCAGCGGCAAGGCGTCACGCCGGCTACAGCCAAGCGCGCGATGCGCCGCAGCAACACCCTGATTGCCGCGATGCTGGTTCGTATGGGTGCGGCGGATGCGATGTTGTGCGGGACAGTATCGCAGCCGAACAGACATCTGCGCTATATCGATGAAGTGATCGGGCAGCGCCCCGGCGTGAACATATATGCGGCGATGAACATACTGATGTTGCCCAAGCATACCCTGTTCATCTGCGATACCCACGTCAATCTCGACCCGAGCGCCGAACAGGTAGCCGAAATGACCATTCTGGCCGCCGAGGAGATGCGCCGCTTCGGCCTGACGCCGAAAGTCGCGCTGTTGTCGCATTCGAACTTCGGCAGCCATTCGGACGCTTCGGCACGCAAGATGAGCCATGCAAGGGAGTTGCTTGAAAAACTTGCACCGGAACTGGAAGTCGAAGGCGAAATGCACGGTGATGCCGCGCTGTCGGAAAGTCTGCGCACAGCGGCTTTCCCGGACAACGGCTTGAAGGGCGCGGCGAATCTGCTCATCATGCCGAATCTGGATGCGGCCAATATCGCCTACAACCTGCTGAAAATGACCGGTGCCGACGGCATCACGATAGGTTCGATTTTGCTGGGCGCAAACAAGTCGGTGCACATACTGACGACAACAGCCACGGTGCGCCGCATCGTGAACATGAGCGCTCTGGCAATCGCCGGCGTGAAGTTACACTAGGGAGAATTATGATGACAATGAACAAGCAGGAAGTCGCCATGCTGGGCGAAGAAGTCGAGATACTGATGCGGGAGCGCGCCAGACTGCTCAAGGTGGTGGGTGCGGCGGCGGTATTGGTGGCAAACACCGATCCGAAATCCTTGCGGGATGAGGCGATGGATGCCGCAGAAATGTTGTCGGAAACCCTGAATGCCTTGCCTGAAGAGACGCTGAGAGACGCGCTGGAATCGGTGCAGGCTGAAGTCGAATAGCGAGCTTATGCAAAAGCGCGCAGCACTGATACTCACCGGCGGGGGTGCGCGTGCCGCATATCAGGTGGGTGTACTCAAGGCGATCGCGGAATTCTTGCCGCGCCGCGCGCGCTGCCCGTTTGAGATCATCTGCGGTACATCTGCAGGCGCGCTTAACGCAGCCACCCTTGCGGTGAATGCGGGCAATTTCAGGAAGGGCGTGCAATACCTGACCAACACCTGGAAAAATTTCCACGCCAATCATATCTATCGCACCGACGTGGTCGGGGTGTTCAACAACTCCATGCTGTGGCTGGCCGGCGTGATATTGAACATGGTCGGGGTCAACAGGCTCACCAAGGTTTCGCTGCTGGACAATACGCCGCTGGTCGAGTTGCTGGAAGAAATACTGCCCTGTGAGCAAATCCAGGAGAGCATAGACCGGGGTTTTCTTCATGCTCTGGGTATAACTGCTTCCGGCTATGGTTCCGGGCAGTCGGTGACTTTTTTTCAGGGGGCGAAACAGCTTGTTCCGTGGCAGCGCAAGGGCCGGATCGGTATATCGACCCGGATCGAAATCAAGCACTTGTTGGCTTCCTCCGCGCTTCCGTTTATTTTTCCGGCAACATTGATCAATCGCGAATACTTTGGCGACGGTTCGATGCGCCAGATCGCGCCTATCAGTCCCGCGCTGCACCTGGGTGCGACACGCGTACTGATCATCGGCGTTTCCGTTAACGGTAATCCGGAACATCCCGATCGCGCCGGTATTGGCGAGTACCCTTCGCTTGCGAGCATTGCCGGACATGCGCTGAGCAGTATTTTTCTCGATCGCATGGAAGTCGATCTGGAGCGTCTTAAAAGGATCAATGACCTGGTTGCGCTCATGCCGGAGGAAGTGCGTGAACGTGCCGGTCTCAGGCATGTTGATGCGCTGGTGATGTCACCCAGCCAGCCCATTGAAAAAATTGCCGAACGATACGTGACAGAGTTGCCCTGGACGATACGCCTGTTGCTGCGCCTGATCGGTGCAAGGCATCAAAGCGGCGGGGCGCTGGTTAGTTACCTGCTGTCCGAAAAAAAGTTCTGTCGGGCATTGATCGATCTGGGTTACCAGGATGCAATAAAACGGCGCGATGAAATCATGGCCTTTCTTGAGCTGGAACCGCGTCAGGACGAAGAGATGCCGCAATGATGGCGGGAATGGCCAAAGCACGCACCTGGCAACTGCTGAACCTGCTGGCGGACGGCGAATTTCATTCCGGCGAGGTGCTGGCAAGCCGGCTGGGTGTGTCGCGAGCCAGCGTATTCAATGCGCTGGCCGGAGTCGCCGGCCAGGGCGTGCTGTTGCAGCGGATACGCGGCCGCGGTTATCGGCTGGCGCGCCCCTGGCAACGGCTGGAGCTGAGCGAAGTGGCGCGATGGCTGGGCAGGGATGCCGGACAGTTCGATATCGAGATATTGCCGGAGGCCGCTTCCAGCAATACCTTGCTGCTGCAGCGCGCAGCAGCGGATGTTGCAAACGGGGGCGCGGCCAGCGGCAGTGTGGTGGCGGTCGAGTTGCAGACTGCCGGTCGCGGGCGGATGGGGCGGACATGGCATTCCGGTCTCGGCACGGCGCTGACGTTTTCCCTGCTATGGCGCTTTGATTGCGGGTTGAACGCGTTGTCCGGCTTGAGTTTGGCAGTTGGCGTGGCCCAGATGCGGGTTCTGAAAAGTCTGGATGCGCAGGGTGTGCAGCTGAAATGGCCGAACGACATCATCACCGGGCAGGGCAAGTTGGCGGGCGTTCTCATCGAGGCGCAAGGCGATATGCTCGGCCCCAGCGCCGTGGTGATCGGCGTCGGACTGAATTACACTTTGCCGGTCAGTCTGGTGCCGCAGATCGGTCAGCCCGCATGCGCGCTGGATGAATTATGCACGGCAATGCCAACACGCAATCAGCTGCTGGCGTTATTGTTGCTGGAACTGGCGCGCGTGTTGAGCCGGTTCGCGCAGGGGGGATTTGCCCCGTTCCGCGAGGAGTGGGAGCAATATCACGCACATCAGAACAGGCCAATCAGTTTGAAGATGGCGGACGGGAAGACCGTTACCGGCATTGCGCGCGGAGTCAGCGATAGCGGTGAGTTATCCCTGGAAACAGCGCTGGGGATGCGAAGTTTTAACTCCGGGGAAATAGGGGCGCGCTAGCAATGGGTATGGAAATTACAAACCGCAGGGGCGGCATGGTGCGCAAAATTCAAGTGGAATGTTCCGGGTGTTTCACGTCTCGGCTGTTGCCGAAGCGATGGTGATTTGAATGAAACTACTGGTCGACGCGGGAAATACGCGTATCAAATGGGCATTGGTAAGCGGCGGGGATTGGCTGTGCAACGGGGTTCTGCCTGCCGCGCAGGCGGACAGATTGGCGCATGACATAGCCGACCAGGTCGCCCGTCAAAATCCCGGCGCGGGCTTGCATGACATACGGCAAATCTGGGCGAGCAATGTAGCCGGCGAAGCATGCGCGCGGCATATTCGCAACATCGGTGCCGGAATGATCGTTCAGCCCCATTTCATCGTTGCGGGAGAAATGCAATGCGGCGTGCGCAATGGCTATTCCGAACCGTCACAACTGGGCAGTGACCGGTGGGCTGCATTGATCGCGGCATGGCATCTGCTGCAGCGGGAATGCCTGATGGTGGACACCGGCACAGCGACCACGATAGACACCTTGTCCGCTCAGGGCGAATTCGTCGGCGGTCTGATCTTGCCCGGAATCGGGTTGATGCAATGCAGTCTGGTAACTGCGGCGAACCAGTTGAATCCGGAACCGGGCAAATACGCGCCGTTTCCGCAGAACAGCGCCGATGCGTTATACAGCGGCGCGATCCAGGCCACTTGCGGCGCGATAGAGCGGCAATATAATCTGCTTGACGATGACTGCGCGCCGCTGCTGTTGAGTGGCGGCACGGCGCGGGTATTGCTGCCATACCTTGACCGGCAGCGCTTTGGCGCACCGCCGCGCGTCGTGGACAATCTGGTGCTGCAGGGGTTGCTGTTGATGGCTCAGGAAGCGGAATGTTGTTGATGGTTCAGGAATAGAATGGGCGATGAAAAATTTATTCTGGATATTATTGCTGGTGAATGTGATTTTATATGCCGTGATGCAGGGCAACGGGTTTGGTCTGGGCGAACAGGAAGTACAGCCACAGCCCGAATTGCACGGCGACATGATCCGGCTGATTCCCGCACCGCAAAGCACGCCGGCGAAGCCGTTGCCATCGCAGGGGACTTTGTCCGCGCCTGCCCCGGTTTCCGCGCCGGCTCAGGAATTGTCCGCAGCGGCCCCGGTTGCGGCTCCGGCAAAATCCGTATCCAAAGCGGATCACCGGGCGGATGCGGCTTCGCCGGCGACAGCCAAGCCGAGTACGGAGGTCTGTCTGGAGTGGGGCGATTTTTCGGGCCCGGATCTGGCGCGAGCCACGGCTGCGTTGTCCGCCATGCAGCTGACCGACAAATTAAGCCAGCGCCAGGTCCAACGCGACAGGGGTTATTGGGTGTATTTCCCGCCGCTCGGGAACAAGGCCGCGGTCAACCGCAAGATCGCAGAAATCAAGGCATTGGGTATCAGTGAATATTTTGTGGTGCAGGGTCGGGGCCGTTGGCAGAATGCCATTTCACTGGGCGTGTTCAAGACGAAGGAAGCGGCACAAAGCTTTCTGCATGGCCTGAATGGCAGAGGTGTGCGCACCGCACGGGTCGGCCAGCGCACCAGCAAGCTTAGGGCGACCATATTCATGCTGGACGGGGTGGATGCGGAGACGGTAACAAAATTGACCGTATTGCAGAAGGATTTTGCCGGCAGCGAGTTGAACACGGTTCCCTGTGCATTGACAAGATAGGGTGAAATCTGGACAATGCCGCGCTCTTCGCGGTGATATAGCTCAGGTGGTTAGAGCGCAGCACTCATAACGCTGAGGTCGGTGGTTCAAATCCACCTATCACCACCAATGCAATCGGCACCAAAGCGTGTCCACAAGGTAGCGTGCCAGGAAAATTCCATATCAAAACCTTCGGCTGCCAGATGAACGAGTATGACTCGGACAAGATGGCGGATGTGTTGCGTGCCCATGAAGGCATGGAACCGACCGGCAGGCCGGAACAGGCCGATGTCATCCTGTTCAATACCTGCTCGATACGCGAGAAAGCCGAGGAGAAGGTGTTCTCCGATCTGGGGCGTATCCGCCCGCTCAAGCTGGCCAATCCCGATCTGCTGATCTGCGTGGGAGGGTGTGTGGCCAGCCAGGAAGGCGCTGCGATCCTGAAACGCGCCCCTTATGTTGATCTGGTATTCGGCCCGCAGACCCTGCATCGCCTGCCGCAGTTGCTGCAGGCGCGCCGTGAAAGCGGGCGCCCGCAGGTTGACATCAGTTTCCCGGAAATCGAAAAATTCGACCATTTGCCGCTGCCGCAAACCGGCTCCGGCACGGCCTATGTATCCATCATGGAGGGATGCAGCAAATACTGCACGTTCTGCGTCGTGCCCTATACGCGCGGCGAAGAAGTATCGCGGCCTCTGGCCGATGTGATCCATGATGTGCAGCAGCTCGCCGCGCAAGGCGTGAAGGAAATTACTTTGCTGGGCCAGAATGTGAATGCCTACTGCGGCACCGGCGAGGACGGGGAAGCCGTTGATTTCGCCTTTCTGCTGAAAGCTATTGCCGCGCTGGAGGGTATAGCTCGCCTGCGTTTCACCACTTCGCATCCCAGGGACATGAGCCAGCGGCTGATCGACGTGTATGCGACTACACCCAAGCTGGTCAGTCATCTGCATCTTCCGGTGCAATCCGGATCGGACCGCATTCTGGCGGCGATGAAACGCGGGCATACGGTGCTGGAATATAAATCCATCATCCGCAGGGTGCGTGCCGCGCGTCCCGATATTTGCATCACCTCCGATTTTATCGTGGGTTTTCCCGGCGAGACCGAACAGGATTTCGAGGCGACCATGAGGCTGATCGACGAAGTCGGTTTCGATAACAGTTTCAGCTACCTTTACAGCCCTCGCCCAGGTACCCCGGCTGCCGAACTGCGCGACGATACGCCGTTCGAGGTCAAGGCGCAGCGCCTGAAACGTTTGCAGGATCGCATCGCGGAACAGGAGGCAGGAGTGGCCAATGCGATGCTGGGCACGACACAGCGCGCCTTGGTCGAGGGCGTGTCGAAAAAGGATGGCCGGGAACTGGCGGCGCGCACCGACAATAACCGCGTGGTGAATTTCAGCGGCGCGGCAAGCCTGATCGGCAGTTTTGTCGAGTTGAAAATCACCCGGGTGGTGCGCCATACGCTACGCGGGGAAATTGCGCCGGATGCCGCATGAGACGGGCGGGTAAGACAAAATCACCCCCCAGACTCTCGCTGGCCGTGCAGTATGCATGCGCAGTGCAGCGCTTGCCGACACGTGCGCAATTCCGGCGCTGGATAAAAGTCGCGCTGCAACGCGATGCAACAATCACGTTGCGCATCGTCGACGAACCTGAAGGGCGTGAACTGAACAGGAAATATCGGGGCAAGGACTACGCCACCAATGTGCTGACTTTTGTATACGACGATGCCGAACCAAGCTTCCAAT
>CAZCKZ010000002.1:0-24432 GCA_964499395.1 uncultured Gallionella sp.
GCAACACCTGCCGCACCGCCGGCACAGGAAATTCTGCTGACGGAAATCCGTGATTTGCTGAAAAAATAATTTCAAGGAAACATGAAGACGCTGCGACTCGTCATTCATGGCCGCGTGCAGGGCGTATTTTTCCGCGACTCGATGCGCCGTGAAGCACAAAGGCTCGGGATCGCAGGCTGGGTGCGCAACCGCAGCGACGGCACAGTGGAAGCCGCAGTACAGGGTGAACCCGCCGCCGTGGACGCCATCGTGTGCTGGGCGCATCGCGGCCCGCAGCATGCACAAGTGGTCGGAGTCGAGATCGAACCATTTTATGGCAGTTACACCAACTTCGAGATGACCGGTTAATCATCAATACGCACGGTATCAAATCAGGGACGATCTGCACTGCCTTTCAATTCGTGGCCTGACGCATCAACACAAAACTTTGCCAGTTCCCCCAGCATACGTTGCAGTAACCGATTTGCCGCGGTAACGCCGCCGTATGCATCATCGCTGGCGGCATTTTCTACTTCATCGAATTGCTGCTCAGCAAGCAGACGCTTGCCCCGCACGTCTATCAGTTGCGCCCGGATGGTGAGCTGCACGCGACTAGGCCGTGTCTTGAAATCCTGTTGCAGGCGTACCAGCTCAGTATCGAGTCTGATATCGGCAGGAATCGCGCCCAATGTCTGCACCACTGCCCGAAAACTTCCCGTTTGCACCATTGCCTGCGCAATCAGAGGCGCCAACATCCTCGCCGGGGTATCTGCCCAGCGACTGGTCACAAAGTAATTCAGCATGTAGGGCTGCTGCACATAAACCATCTGCGGTGTGTCGAAACCGGGCAGCGCGCGCGGCACGCTGATTGCCAAAACCAGATCGCGCTTGGCTGGCGCTGTCTGGACAGCCGGATCCGCTTCCAGCACGTAGATGTTCTGGCTGACAACTTTCGGGGCTGGCAAGCTGCTGCAGGCTGCGAGAAGCAGGGTGGCCATCAGCACTCGAAGTGTCCGACAAGGGATACGGCATTTTCCGTGAGTGTTCATCTTTAATCCATCCTTGGGTATGCATCTGTCGCGGTCATCGCAACCGGACACGCAGTCATTCACCGGGTCCGCGCTTCGCTGCCGGTTTGCCGTATAACAATTCGCTCGGGTTCCGTTCCAATTCACCGCTGAAGCGCCGCAACGAGCCGGTCAGATCCCGCAACTCGATAACCAGCTGGTGCACTTCCGGCAACGTCGTGTTGGAAAATTGTTGGGCACCCTCAAGCGTGCCGCTTGCGCTTGTTGCTGCATGAGCAAGCTCGTTGGTCATGTGGTCAAAGGCATCGGCGCTGCGTTGTATGCGCTGTGCGAGATGCGGCAACTCATCGCTCAGGCGCGCCATATTGTTCAGACTGGAATCTATCATGGCCGAGTGTGCCGCCAGGGTTCGCGACAGGATTTCGATATTTGCCAAGCTGTGCTTGACCGCACGCCGGTTATCTTCATCCATCAAGGCATTGAAGTTCTCGCTGCTGCGGTTGAGATTGGTGAGCAGAGAGGTAACCGCGGAATCGAGCCGGGTCATCAGCGAAGGCCCGCTCTTGATCACCGGATATTCATCGTCGTTCTGCACCTGGAGCGGAGGCGCATCGCGGCTGCCACCGGTCAATTCGACAAAGGCGAGGCCGGTCAATCCCTGTGTCTGCAAAACGGCGAGCGTATCCACTTTGATCGGCGTGCCATGCTTGATGGAGAGCGTCAATTGCACCTGCTCGACATTGTTCGGTGCCAGCGCGATCTTGCGTACCCGCCCGACCTCGACACCCCGGTAGCGGACTGGCGCGTTGAGGTTCAGTCCCGCCACCGAATCTCTGGTGTAAGTCTGATAGATGTCATACGAAGTGCGATAGGATTTGCCGCTGCTCAACCACAGCACGCCGCCTATGAGTCCTGCACTCAACACCAGAACGAATACGCCAACCAGTGTGAAATTTAATTTTTCTTCCATGTCTGCTCGCGCGCGGCGCGTCCGCGCGGTCCATAAAAATATTCCCGTATCAGCGGATGCTCCGACTGAGAAAGTTCCTCCATCGTCCCGACTCCCAAAATATGCCCCCCGTCCAGCACCGCAACGCGATCTGCCGCCCGCCACAACAAATCGAGGTCGTGCGTCACCATCATAATGGTCAATCCAAGTGCATCGCGCAAATTACGCACAAGTTCGTCTATACCGCTGGCGCTGAGCGGATCGAGTCCGGCAGTCGGTTCGTCGAGAAACAACAGTTCCGGATCGAGCGCGATGGCGCGCGCCAGTGCTGCGCGCTTGCGCATCCCGCCGCTCAACTCGTCCGGGTATTTGGCTCCCGCATCCGCGGGCAATCCGGTAAGCGCGATCTTCATCGCGGCGACCTCGTCTATCAAACCGGAACTGAGTTGCGTATGTTCACGCAGCACCATGCCGACATTCTCCGCCACTGTCAGCGAACTGAACAGTGCTCCGCGCTCAAACATCACTCCCCAGCGCCGGCGCAGCTTGAGCGCTTGTTCATCGCTCAAGCCGATCACCTCCTGGCCGAACACACGGATCGAACCCGATACCGGCCGCAGCAGCATGATGAGGACGCGCAGCAGCGTGGATTTTCCGCAGCCGCTGCCGCCCACCAGCGAAAATATCTCGCCAGGCCGCACCGTCAGGCTTACGTTGTCGTGCACCACGGCCTTGCCGTAGCAGGTGTGCAGCTCACGAATTTCAATGACTGCGCCGGTATTTTGCGGCTGTTCCATCGCGGCACTCATATATTGAGCCAGTTGAAGACCACGGAAAATAGCGCGTCTGCCAGAATCACCAGAAAGATAGCCTGCACTACGCTCAACGTCGTCTGCCGCCCGACGCTGTCGGCACTGCCGCCGACCTGGAAGCCCTGGAAGCATCCAACCAGCGCGATGATCGCGGCAAATACCGGGGCTTTGGCAATACCGGTCAGAAACGAGGACAAACTGATCGCATCGCCAAGACGGTCAATAAAAACGGCGAAACTTACATCCAATTTTGAGCGCGCCATGATCATTCCGCCGAGTACGCCGGTCACATCTGCATACACCGTCAGCAACGGTAACGCGATGACTAATACCAGTATCTTCGGCAGCACCAGAAGTTCCTGGGGGGAGACACCTACGGTACGCAAGGCATCAATCTCCTCGGTAACCTTCATGGTGCCGATTTGCGCCGCATAAGCTGAACCGGACCGTCCTGCGACAATGATCGCGGTCAGCAAAGGCGAAAGTTCGCGCAGCATAGACAGTCCCACCAGATCGGCAATGAAGATATTTGCGCCGAAGCGCTGCAATTGATCCGCCCCCTGATACGCGATCACCACACCCATCAGAAAAGTCAGCAGACCGACAATAGGCAGCGCTTCGACACCTGCGCTTTGTACGTTGTGGAAAATAGTTCGCCAGCGGATACGGCGCGGTTGGGCTATCAAGCGCAGCAAAGCAATCGCGCTTGTCCCGACAAACGCCAGCATGCCGGACATATTCTCCATGCCGCGCCAAGATTGCTTTCCGATGCTTGCCAGCAGACCCGTATTGGGCTGGGCTGATGGCGGCAACACCTCACAAGCTGAAATCAGGTCCAGCAATGAACTGGATTCCGCTCGCAACCCAATGATCCGCACGCTACGGCCCTGCTGCTCAAGTACCCTGGCCGTTCTGCGCAACAGCCAGGCTCCGGAAGTATCCAGCGCGGATATTGCCGAACAGTCGATCTCCATATCTAATGCAGCGGGCCAAGCAATATCCTTCAATTGTTGCTCGAGTCGGGCGATGCCTTGCACGGTCCAGACTCCGACGCATAGCACTTTGACGATTCCCGTAGCGGATGTTGCATCCGTCTGAATTACCAGTTTAGCTGTTTGATCGGCTGTCATAGGTTCAACTATTCCGAGCGGCAATAAATTTCCAGGTAGTCAAAGCATTGACGAATAGAACGCCGCGATACCGAGGAAGGAGAAGAATCCGACGACACCGGTAACGGTGGCGAGGATTTTATTACAGAAGAAAATAATTTCATCTTTTAAATTCCTTCTCCATGAGTGATATGCCGAAGCTAATGCGCTAGCTTCTGATAATCCGGGATTGGCATATCCTCAGCTGGGTCCTTGCTTAGAAAAACATTTAAATTAAGAAACTTTCCTGGCGACGAACCGCTGGACACTGATGGCTCTACAAATATAACTGGCAACACATGCATAATATGTACGAACAGAAGAAACTCGTCTCATGTTTTCCGGCTCAAACAGTGCCATGGATATTATGATAACTGCCAATGGCGCTTAGCGTACATTATGTTAACACTCACTTCTGCAACATCCGCAATCCCCCGGCTCGCTCCAAACCCAGTAACATCGCTTGTTACGTTGCCCAGCCCACCCTCGCAGCCGCTGGCGCACAAGGCCGCATGCAGCCAAGGCACATCTTCAATGATGGCTGCCCTCAAAATTGATTAGACTCCTGCACCTTGACTCCTGTACCTTTGGATTTTGAATACGGCCTTCGCACTCCGGAAAGATTCAAACATGGCGATCAAAACCAACCTCCAATCGCGCGCAAAAAAATGGCGCGGCTATGCCCTCAACGTGCTTGTGTTCGTAATACTCGTTGCGGGCATACGCATCTGGCAACAGCGGGACATGGTCAGCGGCACAGCGCCCGCCTTGCAGGGCCTCACTCTCGCTGGGATGCCATACAGGCTGCCGGCACACCCCGAAAAACCCGTGCTGGTGCATTTCTGGGCGACCTGGTGCCCGATCTGCCGTGCCGAGCAGGGTTCCATCGCCGCCATTGCGCATGACCATCCCGGCACGATTACCGTCGCGATGCAAAGCGGCAGCACGGAACAGGTAGCGCGCCACATGCGCGAACAGGGGATCAATTTTCCGGTAGTAAACGATCAGGACGGCAAGCTCTCCGGCGCGTGGGGCGTGCATGCGGTACCTGCCAGTTTCATCATTGCGCCCGATGGGCGGATACGCTTTGTCGAGGTCGGCTACACCACCGGCATCGGGCTCCGGTTGCGGCTTTGGCTGGCCGGACTTTGATACACAAGACCCGCATGGACAGTTAAAACGTGCCGCCATTGAGCTGATGACGGCAATTACACCCGCTTCGAGGTGACCGGGTAATTCAATTTGCACTTGAAACCGTTCGTCTTGATACCAATCTCCAAAAACCTAAGGAGGAAGAACATGACGATAAATTCTGCACCGGGATATTCCACAACTATTTTCATCCGCTTGCTTCGTGCCGTGCTGTTCGGCGCGATTTTCTTCGTCCTGCTCAATTTACTGCTGAATCTTATCCCTCGGGCCGATGGCGCTGTTGCACAACCGCGCCCCGTCACGCCGCGCGGCGCACTCGCGGCGGATGAAAAAGCAACCATCCGGTTATTCGAGAATTCGCGCAACTCGGTGGTCTACATCACCACCCGTGCGCAGGTGCGGGATTTCTGGTCGCGCGACATTTTCTCGGTTCCGCGCGGCACCGGTTCCGGTTTCATCTGGGACGAATTTGGACATGTGGTCACCAACTACCATGTCATCGAAGACGCCAGCGCAGCTACCGTCCGGCTGGCCAACGGCAAGGATTATCCGGCCACGCTGGTTGGCGCCAGCCAGTTGCACGATATCGCTGTGCTCCAGATCAAAATCAGCCAGAAGTATTCGCCGCCGCTGCCCATCGGCACCAGCCATGACCTCAAAGTCGGTCAGGATGTCTATGCGATCGGCAATCCGTTCGGCCTGGACTGGACGCTGACCAACGGCATCGTCTCCGCGCTGGATCGCTCGCTGACCGAAGAAAACGGGAACACCGTCGAGCATCTCATCCAGACCAACGCTGCCATCAACCCGGGGAATTCCGGCGGTCCGCTGCTCGACTCAGCCGGACGGCTGATCGGCATCAACACCGCGATCTACAGCCCGAGCGGAGCCAATGCGGGCATCGGCTTTGCGGTGCCGGTGGATACCGTCAACCGCGTCGTGCCGCAGCTGATCAGCCGCGGCAAATACACGCGCCCGGTGATAGGTATCGGAATTGACGAGGACATCAACAGGCGGATGACCGCGATAATGGGGATCAAAGGCGTCGTGATACTGAATGTGCCGCGAGGTTCGCCAGCCGCAGCGGCAGGATTAAAAGGCGTCGTCACCACACGCGATGGCAGCATCATCCCCGGGGACATCATCACCTCGATCGAAGGTAAACCCGTGGACAGCGTCAGCAAACTGGCCGCACGCCTGGATGATTTCAGGGTGGGCGACAAGATCACACTGACCGTGATGCGGGATGGGAAAAGCCGGGAGGTGCGGGTGATACTTCAGGCGGAGGAATGACGCCTGAGTGATCTGCCTCGATTATTCTTTTAATAATATTGATGAACTTCTGCCAACACAGTAGGCACAAAACGGGCCTTCGGTGACATTAAATACAGGCAATAGCAAGGGACGGTCGCCGCCCCTTGCTATTTGCTTGTTACTTGCTTGCAGCCTTTGTGCAAAACCAGGAATGTTGTCTATGACACGCAACTAACTGCAATAGCGGTTATTGCCACTGACATGGCGGTAAGCCAGCCGGCTGGCCAGCCGAGCGTGCTGACGTATTTTTCTTCCTCGCTATCAGGCTTTTGTGGTGATTTCATTCTCATGATAGTTACCTCCTGTTAATATTAATCAAATCGGAAATGCTCCATTGCAACTCATGTCATTTCCACCTTCATCACTGCGATAATGAAACCGCATGGGGGATGACAATGTTTTCTAAAGGCCGGCAGCTATACTGGTTACCAACACTGCTGCTGCGGCAAGCCAGCCGAGTTCGCCGACAAATTTGACGTCATCCTCTGACATCGCCTGATCATCTTTGGTTTTCTTTTCGATATCATTCAATTCAGATTGCAGTTCCCTCACTTTCTGTTGTGAGACATCTGTTACAGTTGCTTCTTGGTTTGCGTTCATAATTGTGATCTCCTAATGAATGTGCAAAACTGCGACAAAATGAATATTAGACCCCCTTCCTTACGCCAACCTGAATAAAGTACGAATATGCGCATTCTTGTTGTTGAAGATGATCCGTTGCAGGCTGATGTCTTGTTTCATGCGTTTAATAAGCCGGGATATACAGTCATGCACGAAAATGATGGCAAGCGAGCCGACCATTTGCTGGCCGTACATGAATTTGATGTGGTCATTCTGGATATGGGTCTGCCGGGTATGGATGGTGCTGATATTCTTCGCCGTTTGCGCCAACGAAAAAATAATGTGCCCGTGTTGATTCTGACCGCACTTGATGATGTGCAGGATCGAGTGAATGGACTGGATATGGGTGCGGATGATTACCTGACCAAACCGTTTGATATACATGAACTGGAAGCGCGAGTAAGGTCCCTGATTCGGCGCGGGCATTCGGCCAGTGGAGCACAATTGCAGATCGGTTCGCTTTGCCTGGATACGGTTGGCCATCTTGCCACCCTGAATGGCAAAACTCTGGAATTGTCGGCGCGCGAGTTGAATGTGCTGGAAATATTAGTGCTTAATGCCGGCCGGGTAGTCAGCAAGGAACGTTTGAGTGAGCAGATTTCCGGCCTCGGGGAATTGGTGAGCGATAATGCCATAGAGGTTTACATGTCTCGCTTGCGCAAACATCTTAAACCGGGGGGCATTAATATCCGCACCCTGCGCGGCTTGGGCTATATGCTGGAAAAACAGTGACGCTTGTTAAGGCCTGGCCAGATTCCGGCCAGCTAGGAACCTGGTCTCCGTGGATGGCATGGCTCGAAAAATACCAGCCGCTGTACCTGTACTTAAAATGAGCCTGTTTTCCATACAACATCCAGTATGCCACGACTGAATTCATTCCCCGTTCTGCCTAACGTTTCAACTTGAGATGAAACGCTTTCCCTATCGCATCCACGACTTCAGGGCTGTCCCACTCATATGCCCCGCGCGCCTTTTCGAGCACCTTTCCCTGAGCGTCCACCAGAATGGTCAGCGGGATTGTATTGGCGCCCAGCATGTTTTCCAGGAACACGTTGCTATCGATAAAATTCTCGAACGAAACTTTTGACTGCCAGATGAACGCGGCAGCCGCATTGCGATCATCGTCGGTCGAAATGCCGATCACATTGAACTGCTTTCCGTTATACCGGCGCGCCAGCCGGTCCAGCGAACCCATCTCCTGCCGGCAGGGACCGCACCAGCTGGCCCATACATTGATGATCAGCGGCTTGCCTTTGTAACCGGAAAACCGCTTCGTCCCACCGAACAGTCCCTGCAACTTTGCCTCGCGCAGGTAACCGCCGATCCCGACTTCACCGGGTGTGCCTGCATATGCAACAGCACTGAATCCCGAGGCGAGAAAAATAACCAGTAGTATCGTGCGCATGTAAATACCCCCAGTTCGTTGAAATAATCCTCGAATGTTGACTGCTCTACCGGCCGATTGCCGCTTCAGCTTCAAGACTTATTTCCCCTGCAACATCCGCAACCCCCACCCCACACCGAACCCCGTCACATCGCTCGCCACGCTGCCCAGCCCGCCCTCGCAGCGGCTGGCGGACAAGTCCACATGCAGCCACGGCACGTCATGTTCGACAAATCGTTTCAGGAAACACGCCGCTAGGATGTGGTCGGCCTCGCCGTCCAGCGCGCATTGCTTGATGTCGGCGACTTTGGAATCCAGCGCCGGTTCGTAATCCCCGTCCATCGGAAAGGCGCACAGCCGCTCGCCGCTTTGCTGCCCGGCCTGCACGGCCTGTTGCAGCAACGCATCGCGGTTGCCGAGCACGCCGCTGTAGCGCGCGCCCAGCGCCACGGCCATGCTGCCGGTCAGCGTGGCGAAGTCGATCAGCATATCGGGTTTAGCGCGCGAGGCGAGCGTGAGCGTGTCGGCCAGCACCATGCGGCCTTCGGCATCGGTGTGCATGATTTCGATGGTGGTGCCG
This sequence comes from uncultured Gallionella sp., assembly GCA_964499395.1. Taxonomy (GTDB): domain Bacteria; phylum Pseudomonadota; class Gammaproteobacteria; order Burkholderiales; family Gallionellaceae; genus Gallionella. The sequence goes on from CAZCKZ010000002.1 coordinate 8,968, forward strand.
TTCAGCGCCTTGACGATGTCGTTCTGCTTGTAGGCTTTCGGGCTGATGTGGTTCTGCGCGATGGCCAGCCAGCAGTCGATGTTGACCGGCAGTTTTTGCTGCGTGGCGGCGAGCAGGATGCCGAGCGCAACTGCCGAGCCGTTCATGTCCTCGTGCATGCCGTGCATGTAGCGCGCGGGCTTGAGGTTGTGGCCGCCGGTGTCGAAGCAGATACCCTTGCCGACCAGTGCGACGCTCTGCTTCGCCCTCGGATGCTTGTAGCTGAGATGCACGACCGCGGCATCCTCGTCATGGCTGCCCTGCGCCACCGCGACGAACGCACCCGCACCCATCTTGCGCAACGCTTTCAGGTCGAATTCCTTGAGCTGCCAGCCGTTCTGCTTGGCGAGTTCCCGGATGCGCTTGCGATAAAGCCCGGGCGTCAATTCGTTGGGCGGCAGCACGGTGAGCGTGCGGCACAGCAGGTTGCCTTCGGCCTGTGCGTTCAGTTCATCAAACTTTTTCTTGTCGGTATAACCGTACAGCGCGATCTTCTGCAGCGGCTTGCGCTGGTCGGCTTTTTTCTTGTGCAGCGGCAACGGCGCGCCGTTCACCCACGCCGCATACACCGCCACTTCCGCGGCCTGCCGGCGCTGTTCATCATCACCCTGCACCACGATGGCGATGCTGGCCGGTTGCTCATCCTGCAGCAGTTGCATGGCCTTGCGCACCTGTGTCTGCAGCGCAAAATTGGTTTTGCCGAAATCCAGCATCGCCCAGGCGATCATGCTGCCGTCCTGGTGGTTTGCGGAGACAGGCGTTGCGGCGAATTCTTCTATCTTTATGCCGCGCCGCTTGAGCACGGCTGCCAGCAATGCGCGATGCGGCAAATCTTTGGGTAATGTTTTTCCCTTGGGCAGCAATACCAGCAGGTGGGCTGCATTCAGAGTCTTGGGTACGGCAGATGAAGCGGTCAGTTGTGCTAGCATTATGTCCTCGAAAAATCATTCATCAATGCCACAATTATACGGGCATTCAACACTGGGAATTATGCGCGCCTATTTAGACCTGATGCAGCACGTGCTCGATCACGGCACGAAAAAATCCGACCGCACCGGCACCGGCACGGTCAGCGTATTCGGCTACCAGATGCGATTCAATCTGCGGGAAGGCTTCCCGCTGGTCACCACCAAGAAGTGCCACATGAAGTCCATCATCCATGAGCTGCTGTGGTTCCTGCAGGGCAGCACCAACATCAAGTATCTCAAGGACAACGGCGTCAAAATCTGGGACGAGTGGGCCGACGAGAACGGCAACCTTGGTCCGGTGTATGGCAAGCAATGGCGCTCATGGGCGACTGTGGATGGCCGCGTTGTCGACCAGATTACCGAAGTCATCGCGCAGATCAAGAACAACCCGGACTCGCGCCGCCTGATCGTGTCGGCGTGGAATGTCGGCGAACTCAACCAGATGGCGCTGGCGCCCTGCCATGCGTTCTTCCAGTTCTATGTGGCCGACGGCAAATTGTCCTGCCAGCTCTATCAGCGCAGCGCGGACATCTTTCTCGGCGTGCCGTTCAACATCGCTTCCTATGCGCTGCTGACGCTGATGGTCGCGCAGGTGTGCGCCCTGCAGCCGGGCGACTTCGTGCACACCTTCGGCGATGCACACCTGTATTCGAATCACATGGAACAGACGCACCTGCAGTTGTCGCGCGAACCGCGTCCGCTGCCGACGATGAAGATCAACCCGAGCGTGAAAAATATTTTCGATTTCAGGTTCGAGGATTTCACGCTGGAAGGCTACGATCCGCATCCCGCCATCAAGGCGCCCGTCGCGGTATGAATCCGCGCGTGTCGCTGATCGTCGCGATGGCGAGAAACCGCGTGATCGGCGTCAACAACACGCTACCGTGGCACCTGCCCGCCGACCTGAAGCATTTCAAGACGCTCACGATGGGACATCACATCGTGATGGGGCGCAAGACCTATGAATCGATCGGCAAGCCATTGCCGGGGCGCACTTCGGTGGTCGTGACACGCAACCCGAATTATTCGGCGCCCGACGTAATTGTGGCGAACTCGCTGCAGGCGGCGATCGCGGCGTGCGGCGATGACGAGGAAATCTTCGTCATCGGCGGTGCCGAGTTATACCTTCAGGCAATCGCGCTCGCGAACCGGATCTACCTGACCGAGATCGATGCGGACATCCGCGGTGACGCTTTTTTTCCGGAATTCAAGCCCGACGAGTGGCTTGAAGTATCACGCGAAACGCACACCCAGCCGGAACCGCAGCCGCTGGAATATCATTTCGTTACCCTTCATCGCAAAGCCCGCTGACCGCTCCAGCCACCGGCCTGCCAGCCGTGTGTCATTCCGACTCCGGCAACCCGGTACTTTCAGGCATGGATGGCGTTTCCGACATACCCCGAAGCGTCTGCGATTCCGGCATATCGAGCGGGGATCTGGACTCCGGGGATCTCAGGTCCAGATAACTATCACGCGACTCACGCTTGGCAGGTCCGGATTCGGATGGATGGCCATTCCGTTCCCGCGAGGATCCCTCCATTTTTCTGTCTGCCGAGCCTTCTCCTGTTTTTCCATGTTCGGACTGTTCACCCCTGCCCTTCATGGAAGGATCAGTTTTGTAAAATTCCGGAATGGTATTCAACAAGGCCGGCAACTCTCCCATATTCACAGCAAGACCCACCTGGTTGGGGTGAATGTCGATCTCTCCTTTATCGGTCCTGATGAACGTGACGCCCTGGATCACCTTGTCGTAGGTTCCCGACGTATAGCCTCCGCTGTTTCCAGGCAGGATGACAGTGGCCTCATGATCTGTTCCCCGAACGCCTATGGTTGCGTTCGGCGTCCTGATCAAGTCGAATTGCGGATGCAATTTTCCCAGTTTTCCGGTGATAAAGCGGGATGCACCCTTGAGCAGGGAAATCAGGCTGGCATCGCTGTCCGTTCCGCTGTAGGCATACTTGTCGATCTTCATCTGCGTCTCGGGACGGACCGCAATCATTGCATCGTCGACCATCCTGATTTGCGCCATGCCGGACTGGGCCGTCACGATCGTTTCGCCCACGCAGACCGGATCGCCCTTGGCCAGTAATCTTGACTGCCCGTTGCTTTGCGCCTTCACGGTACCGTGGCTGTATATCACGTTGCCCGCCAGTTTCAGCTCAGCCAACTCGCTGCCCAGCTTCATGCCGGTTCCGCCCATGCCGGTGCCTTTTGCTATCATTCCGGTGCCGCCGATACCGGAACCCGAAGCGGTGTATGTACAACTTCCGGAAGCGGCCCATACACTGGAAGTGAGCAGAGCGCCCGATAAAATTATCGCCTGTAGATAAATATTTCGATTAGATTTCATCTGTAGTCTCCGCTGCACTGTAATGATATACGCCAAAATTGGCGCGATACACGGCATCCGGCTTTTGCAGGTCGCGCTGTTGCAACTCGGCTGCACGCTTGTTGACGGCATGTAACGATCTCATGCCTACGGTACGGGAATAGTCCGCCAGTTCCCTGGTTGAATCTGCGCTCAATTTGTCATAGAAGACACAACGCTCCAGAAAAGGCGGCGAACCGCCCGCCAGATTATGAACGGTCGCAGCCAGGTGGTCATGGATATTCTGTCCAAAATAATAAATCTTCTCTGCCATATCCTGGGGCTGCACGAATGCGTCGGCACTCAGGTGTACACGGTCATCGCTGTCCAGCGTGATGATGCCCTGGCGCAGCCATTCATCCAGAACCACGCGCGGGCGAAAGTCCTTGCTGACCGACCGCACCAGCGACTCAAAAGATCTTTGCTCACCCTTGCTTGCGAGACGCGGCAACGGAATAGGCAGTCCCTGCTCGTCCAGGTATTCGGGATGCCCGCTCCAGATGGTGAGCAGCAAGGCACTCATGGACGCATGCTGCGGAATGTTGATCTCTGTTACCGCCTCGTTGCGCAAGCGGTTGATTTCGCGGCGATGAATTCCGGTCAGCAAGCTGATGCGGCTGTCGGTCTGGGGTTTGGCATCCAGCCTGAACTCTGCTTCTGCAACCTTAACATAGGTCGATTTGACAAGGTCGCAGAAAGCCGTGAAAGAAATGCCATGGGATAACAGCAACCGAACCAGCGGGCGCAACAGATAGCGAATCGCCGCAACAACAGGCAGTTGAGGCTCGGTGCCGGAAGTATCCTGGTTATTCATATTTGCCCTCTCGAAAATTTTCCATAGACAAAGCATACCACAAAATATACTTGACGTGTGCAAATTTTACACATATCATTTATTTCGTGTGCATGGTGCACACGGCTGTTAAGACAGAAATTGTCGAAACATGTCGTAGAACCTGCTTTCGAGTACCCCGGGTTCGATTTTTTGCTTTTCATTTCTATAAGGAGTCAATCATGTTGAATCAAAAAAATGCTGCCAAGTTGATAGCTGCACTGTTTCTGATGGGAGGATTATCGGTTGCGTTTGCTGCAACGCCTGATACTTCACCTGATACGACAACTGCTTCAGTGCCTGGAGTGGCTGGAGGTGCAGAGGCGGAAGCGCCTGAAGCCACAGAGGCTCCAGAAGCTACGGAAGTCGCCGGAGTTCCTGACGTTCCTGACATCGCCGAGGCTCCCGAAGTCGCCGAGGCTCCCGAAGTCGCGGAAGCTCCTGAAACGCACTAATCTGACAATTGCGAAGGATCCATCATGAAATACGCCATACTTGCAGCAAGTCTCTTTGCCTCTTTCGCTACAGCTACGATTCAACTTGCGCACGCGGAAGAGAGTGGAAAATTCACCCTGGCAACAGGCATGGACTACAACACTGGCAAGTATGGCGGCACCCAATCAACCAATATCCTGTACGTTCCCGTCACCGGGAAATATCAGGATAAATTGTGGACGCTGAGGGTGACCGTCCCCTATCTTCGAATTACCGGCCCATTAAACGTGATAAACGGGGTCGGCACGGTGACGACTGCCAACGCAAACATTACAACCCGTTCGGGTTTGGGCGATGTAATCCTGGGCGCGACCCGTAGCGTTTACAGTGATAGCGCATCGAGAATCCTAGTCAACCTGACCGGCAAAGTCAAACTCGGAACCGCAAGCAGCACCCAGGGACTGGGCACCGGTGCGAACGACTACATGTTCCAGTCGGAAATATACCAGGCAACGGGAGGCCTCACCAAATTCGGGATTGTCGGCTACAAAATATATGGCAGCCCTGCCGGGTATACGCTTAATAATATCCTGTACGGCTCACTGGGCGGCAGTTACAGGTTTGACCCGCAAACAAGCGGCGGCATGATGCTCCGCCTTGGCCAGAAAACCACGGCGACCGGATCATCCCGCATGGAAGCAATATTCTTCGTCAGCCGCAAGCTTGATAAAATCTGGAAAGCACAAGGTTATGTTCTGAAGGGTTTTACCAACAGCGTTCCGGACTTTGGAGCCGGTGCAACGATCGCTTATCAGTTCTGATCGACTTCACCGGTAGCTGGGTACAGGCTGCCGGCATCTCGCCGAACCTGGTTCCGCCGGATATTCACGGAATCCGCTCCAGATCGTGCCATATTCCATGCCCGCAACCTTTCAAGCCATTGCGCGCTCACGGCGCTGAACACCAACAACCACACCGTGAACAGCAGCTTCCAGGCACCGACCGCTGGCACCACACCCGGAAAATTTAGTTATGTTAATATTTTCCCGGCGAGGCAATGTCAACACCTGCACCCATTCATTGGCTCGACGACTACAACGATAAGGAGCTTTCATGAGGCACGATGAAGAACCTGATGACCCGCGTCGTCGCGTGTTGATCCAGGCGCTCGCAGCCGGATTGTTTGCGGCGGGGTTTCCCGGCTCGAATGCACTTGCTTTCAGCCTGTTCGGCGACAGGCCGAAAAAGTTGCCGCCCGGCCAGTCGATCTACCGCATCACCGGTCAGGCCATGGTAAACGGCAAGGAAGCGACCATGGAAACCCGGATTAAGCCCGGTGACACCGTGCAGACTGCAAAGGACAGCGAGCTGATCTTCGTCGTCAACACCCATGCAATGATCCTGCGCAGCAACAGCCATCTGGTCCTGGAAGCCGGACAGCAGTACCCCGCTCCGGCACGCAAACCCGAGGAAAAATCGTCGGACGACAATCCGTTCTCGATGGTGATCAACGGTCTGAGGATGCTGACCGGAAAACTGCTGACGGTATCGCGTCATTCTCCGATGCGGGTCAATACGGTCACCGCCACGATCGGGATACGCGGCACCGGTTTCTATCTGGAAGCGGATTCCGACCTGACCTATTTCTGCACCTGCTACGGCATCACTGACGTGGTGGCGAGCGCCGATCCCGAGAGCACCACCACCGTCGTCTCCTATCATCACAACAGGCCGCTCTACATCACCAAGGGCGAGTCGCAGGGCAACAACATCCGCAACGCACCCTTCATCAACCATACCGACCAGGAACTGACGCTGATCGAAGCGCTGGTCGGCCGCACCACGCCGTTCATCTTCCCGAACGACATCTACAACGCGCCGAGACGGGATTACTAGGGTTCGGGATTACCAGGTTACATTCAAACCGAACCTGGAATAAAAAAGGCCATCCCCAAAAACTTGTGGATGGCCTTTTCATTTGACAAGAAGTTTCAGTACGGCGCGCCGTTCAGTATCCACAGCACGATCTTGTTGTATTGCGCCTTGTAGTAATCACCCAGTGTCCCGTAAGGCAGGCAGGCAGGAACTCCCGGCGAAGCCACGCAGGTGGTGGGATTCGCTGTATCAAATATCAATCCGCCGTTGTGATGATGTCCGGTAGGCTTGCGTAGCAGCGGACTCGCCGCGACGTCGGTGAAGTTGATGCTCCCGCGCAGTTCAGTGTAGAACCAGTAGTCGTCTGTGGATTCGTCGGGTGGTGTGCTAGGTGGCACGCCCCCAGCGGTAAACACGCCATCCCCGTTTCGATCGATATTGGTATAAGAAATCGGCGTGCCTCCGCTGGGGGCGTGGCAACTTGTGCAGTTTTTTGGAAAGGCAGGAAAATTACCGGTGCCCCCGGGTATTGGAACGGTATCCTGCAGGATGGCCTTGATGTCTGCAAAATGGATATTTCTGGCCGCGATGGGCAGTGCGTAATAAGGGGGCGCATTGACCGAATCGATCGTCACATTGACCGTCACCGGTACGCTTTGCGTGGTGCCGTTGCCTACAACCAGTTGTACTACATAGAGGCCGGGTGGGCCGGTCAGCGTTGCCTGCGCCGAATTGGCGTCGGTCAGCGTGCCCCCTGTGCCAAACAAGATGGACCAGCTATAGGTGGTCGCATACAGGCTGTTCGCGGCCGACAGAGTTGCGGGCGAATCCGTGGTACGGTCCGGTCCCGGGTCGGCGACCGGCCTGCCGGGTTTCAACACCGCGCCGCTGGAATCGAATACTGCCTGGGTCTGCGCGGTCTGTATAAATGTCGCCAAAGTGTCAGGGTCGTTACTACCCCAGAAGCGCTGGTATACGATCTTCGCCAGCGGCATATTGCCGCGATCAAACACATGTTCCTTGATGCGGCCGGCATATCCGTAGAAGTAGGAATTTAATGCCATAGGATCGCAAGCGCCTGGAGTAGAGCAGTAGTTGTCGAAATTGATGTCATCCATATAGTAGGTGCCGCGCTGGATATGGCAGGCCCTACAGTAAGGCGCGACCACGGTCTTGTAGAGGTTTTCCGCGGCTGCGCCAGCGGTCGCCGCCTTCCAGCCCGTCGGCACATAGGAATCTGAGAACGTGGCGTAGGGGAGGCCGTCGCCGCCGTAGGCCGCCTTGATGATAGACGCCGCGGTGCCCGCCCATTCATTGGTGGTTGTAATAACACGACGATTTGCGTCCTCAGGGCATGATGGAGGTGTAGTCGATAAGCACGCGGGCGCCGATAGTAGAGGATAGCTGCTCAGCACCAGTTCGTTGATCGTTTTTAACTTTGCTTCCTGGTCGGCGCGGGTATAGCCGGGCGTAGTCGAATAACCGAAGCTGTCGACGATCAGCGGCTGCATGTGTGCCTGGACATCGCCGCGCTTTTGCGAAGCCGAATTGCCGGCCCAGGGGAATAAGGCTTTACCGGTCGGCGACCCTGTTGCGGGTGTGAGCGGATCGCCGCGACCACCATGACAGGTGATGCAAATACTCGGCACCGTCTTGTCACCGCGGCCATCGAGATTCGCTGCCAGCAGACGCTGACCGGTGTTCGGATCGAAAGTAAAGAACTTGGCAAATTTGACCGGTGTAGTTGCATTGGCAGTCGCGCAACTTGACGGATCTGAATTGGTACAGGCCGAAGCGCTAAATTCGATCGCATTGGTGCCGACATGCCAGCGCTGGTCGCGAACCACCGCTGCGTCGAGGTTGAAATTTGAATAGCCATAATTGGTGACGGCCGACACCAGGTAGTTTTCCACTATCACCGCGATCGTGCCCGCATTCGGTCCGCTGGTAATGTTGCGCACGGTCATGCGCCGCCCATAGCCCAGATCTTTGACGTCGCCGAATACGACCGTCGTCTCGGTTCCGGTGGAAAGATCGCCGAAACCGTTCGCGGCCTTCCATTTGTCCAGCGTATCCCTGGTATTGCCCGGATCGATCGCCGCGTAATAGGCGGTTGCATAGGCGGTGGTGTTGGTCTGCAGTGTGCCGTCGGCCTGTTTTTGCGGGTTCGGGAATATAAGGAAACTGTCCGGACCGCTGGTCGGTGCAACCGTTGTCGTGGCCACCGGAAACACGTCGCCGGAATTGGCGCCGCCGCATGACACCAGCGTCAGCGTTGCCATCAGCAGGCCGGCATATGCAAAAAAATGTCGGTAGCGCATGATCTGCCCCTTCAAAAGTTCACCAGATAGACGATGGAATACTGGTTCGCGACGTAGCTGGTCGCAGAAGTCGCATAAGCCGGCACGAAATCGGCGCGCGACCTGATCCGCCGCCAGGATATGTCCACTGCCTGGCTGGTGCCGAAGCCGATGTTGTAGCCCAGCGTGGTCAGCAGGCTCGTGCCGTCGAACCGGTAGCTGTAGAGTTGCCTGCCGGGGAACGCATCATCCTGCGCAAACACCTTGGCGATATCGAACAGCTCGAGCGAAGGTTGTCCGGCAGAGACCACGTCGCCGCGGTGGTAATCCGCACCCAGATACAGGGTGCTTCTGCGCGTCACGACGTAGTCCAGGTTTGCCCGCGCGGAATTGTCGATCGTATCAAACACCTCGCTGGTGGCGCGTCGCTGGTTGTGAGACAGCGCACCGAACAGCTGGATGCGGTCGGTGACCGGCTGCAGTATCGAAACGCCGGCCGAATAATGCCAGCCGTCGCGCAGCCTGGATTCATATTGCTCGCCGAAGATACGCGCGAACAGCGAAAGTATCGGCGCGGAAAATTCGGACGAGCGGCGATACTGGTATTCGCCGGTCACACCGCCGACCGCGCGGCTCAGTCCCTTGTAGTTGATGAATCTTTCGGCGCCCGCCAGCGCGGTCACCCGTGCGCGTGTATGTTCAGTGAGGGGAAAGATCAGCGGCTTGCTCAGGTTGATGCTGTATGAGCGGTCGGAAAGCCTGTCTGCGGAATCTTTCGCGCGCGTGACGTTGTCGTCCGACATGAAACCGGCATCGGCCCTGATATTGAGGGGCTTGGCAAATGCGGGCGGTTCGGCGGCATGCACCTCCGGTGCGATGAGCGCCACCGCACAGCAAACTGCAATGACTACATGGGTATGCCTGGCCGCGGAATGAGCCATGGCAGAAATGTCCTGGTGCGCCTTGTGCGGGAGCATGGACGATATTGTATTCGAACACTTGTTGAAAAATACCAAGATGTCCCCCTGGACCGATCCTGTATTTGATTGATTCCGGCTGCGACCGCCGCTCCTGCCGCTCGGCATTTGCCGCAAATAACGTGCGGCCAGTATAGCTGAAATAGATACAAGGGGAACAGCGTCCTACCGTGTCGCATCGCCGGGGAGTTGGGCTGGCATGACGCTCGCGTGGGTCAATCATTCGCAGTCCATCCCGGCAGCGGCGGGATAATGCAGCGACTCGGCTACTGGAAGTCCCAGCGGTAGCCGACGTAGATGTATTTTCTTGTGGATTTCTGGTCCTGGGTTGGGCTGGAAGTGTGGGTACTCTCGATGCCGCCCTCGGCATCGAAGTTCACCGAATCGGTCATCCGGTAACTCAACTTGAGGCTGGGCGTGATCCTTGTCATGCGGGCGTCCAGATTGTCCTTCTGGTTGTATAGCTGCAGCGATACATCCGTACGCCAGCGTTGCCGCAGGATCTCGGTCTGGGTAAGCGCAAGGGACTGCCCCTTGTAGGTCCGTGCGCTGATGATGCTGGCGCTGGCCACGCCCAGATCGTTTTCAAACAGCAAATTGTTGCCGATCGCCTGCACCGAATAGATATACATGTTCCCGGTTCCCGGCGAGGCGGGCAGCGCACCGACTGCGCCGGCGCCCGATAAATTGTTGATCCGGAAATCGCCGCCCAATCGCAGGTGCGAGGAATAGGGGTGCGTCATCCCGACCATGAGCAGGTTCGATGTCGGGGTCAGCGCCTTGGCATCCGCGATCAGGCTGTCGGTCGTCGCCGCTCCGGACTGAATCAACGACACGAGGGATTGCGAGGTGCCGAATAACGCATTGGACAGTTGCAACGATGGCGACTTGCGGTGGTCTGCCAGCATCAGGTAGTTATTGCCCGACTGGGTCGTCCAGTTTCCCTGGAACATCGCGATGTTGACAGCCTTGAACAGCCTGTCGTAATCAAGCAGCCCCAGGTAATTGCGGTGCGTATCAAAATAATGCGCTTCCATCCCGAATGCCTCGCGTTCAAGAACTGTTCCCGCCCGCTGCTCGATGAAATAACCGCTGCCGCTCCACTGCTCGGGCAAACGGGTCAGGTCGACGCTGACACCGGCAAAGGTTTTTCGATCGGGTGTGCTGCTGTAAAAATTTACCGGGGTACCCACGACACCATTGACCCGCCAGGTGGGGTTCAGGCTATAGCCCACCCATGCGCCGTCGAAACGACCAAGTACGCCACCGGCCGATCCGGGCTGCCGGCCGAGGCGGAGCAGATAACTGCGATCGCGCGCGCTGCTCTCGACATATAGCGCACTCAGCTGATTATCATTGCTGGTGCGCGACAGGAAATTGGCCCGGTAATCATCGCGCAGCACGATGCGGTTATCGGTGGTTTCGGTTCTCTTGCGTCCGGTGATATCCAGCGACGAGATCAGCGTCGACTGGTCGGTGCCGGAGAACGAATCCGTCGTGACGCCGAGGCCGCTCGCGGTCGTGGTGTCGGTATGCGACATTCCGTTATAGTAATTCTGCGAAACGGTACCGTACACCAGCATCTTCTGATCGAGTCGCTGCTGCTCGGCCCGCAGCACCCGCGTGATATAGGCCTCCCAGGGCAACCGTGCCAGCTTGCCCTTCACCAGCTTCGCATCCTTGGCGTCCGGATAGAGCTGCAGATACAGCCCGTATTCCACTCTGGCCTTGTCATATTCGCCGTTCTTTGCCCGCGCATCGCCGATCAGCTCCTGTGCATCCCGGGACTGCTGGTTGGGCGGCAGATTGAGCAGCTGGTTCAGTATTTCTATTGCCTGTTCAGCCTGGTTTTTCGCGAGCGCTGCGCTCGCGGCATCCATCAGCCGCTTCGCTTCCTGTTCAACCTGCTCAGGCGTGCTGACCGCTCCGACCGTTACCGGCACGGTCTCGCTTTTCGCAATTAGCGCAGGGATAAAAATGTTGATGCTGCGCCCATCGTTGCCGGGACGCACCCGGTATTTCACCGGTTTGTCGAATTTGACGGTGAGGGATGAATCCAGCCCGGGGTACGAAACCCTGAAATGCGGGGCGATACCCGACGGCGGGGAATCCATGGATTCCGGTACCAGGACCGTGCGATCCGGATCGGCTTCCAGCAGATTGATGTAGACATGAATCTCGCCATTCTTCAGCGACGCCTCGCGCAGATACTGGATCCTGACATCGAACATGATCTGGATCTCGGCCTCGTCGCCCACCTGGTCGACTTCGATGCGGTCGATAACATGGGCAAGTGCCGAATTGATCGCAAGCCCGCTCAACAGCAAAACAGCTGCTAATCGGGCGAAAGCGCGGCCAAGCATCGCCCGCAACGGGCCTGGTACTTTCAAAATCTGTTCCTTTTTACGGCGTTGCAATCATCAAATCAGATGGATCCTGTTACCGTCGAATCGCTGACGGGATGCGGTATCCGGGGTGTATCACACCCAGCAGATACCGCACCCCTGCGCGTTCCGATCATTTGTTCCAGGTGCTCGTGGAGTGGCATTTGTCGCACGATTGCGTTCCGCTGCCTTCATGGCTGCTTCGGTAGTGGCAACTGGTGCAGGTACCGGGGGTAATAACCACCGATCCATGCACCTTGGCATTCAGGAAAGTCGTCGTCGACTTGTGACAGCTATCGCAAGAAATCCAGCTTAACGTCGGCACGTGGCCGGAATAGGAAGGATAGCGCGTCGTCGGCGAACCGCCCACGCCTTTCGCCGTTACGCCATTGTGACAAGTCTGGCAGGTACCGGGTACCACGCCCACGTGGTTGTATGATGCCGGCAGCCAAGCCGTGGTGCGGTGGCAGACATCGCATGAATCGCTCGTGGCAACGTGGAATCCGGGCTTGCCCGTTGCCTTGGTGCCGTTATGGCAGGTTTCGCAGGTACCGGGTAGCACCCCGATATGGTTGAAGCCCGCCGGACTCCAGGCCGTGGTGCGGTGGCAGGTGTCGCATGAAGACGTCGTGAGAATATGTCCGTTGGGCTTGGGTGTTGCGAGCGAACCGTTGTGACAGGTCAGACAGGTGCCCGGTGCAACGCTCACATGGCTGAACGTAGCCGGAACCCATCCCGTGGTGCGATGGCAGGTGTCGCACGGTGCAATGGTGGGAACATGGCGTACAGGCTTGGCCGATGCCCCCATACGGTTGCCCGGCATATGGCAACTTGCACAATCCCGAGGCGTTCCCTTGAACACGCCCTGGATATGGCAGGCTTCGCAGCGCACCAGTACATGCGCACCGGTCAGGTTAAACCCGGTCTGGATATGGTCGAATTTGATCGTGACGGGAGCAGTTGTCTGCGCCGACGCGTAATGTGCCAGGACCAGCAGCGGCAATATCAGCAACAATCCGATCCACCGCGGCTTGTGCCGCCCAATAAATGTCAATTCAGTTTCTCTTGGTTCGTTCATTTTGCTTCCCCTTTAAGGTCTTCCAGACTCCGGAAAAACTCGGCGTTATTGGAAACGAACATTACCACAAACAATACTCAGTGTGTGCATATTGCACACAAAAATCCGACAACCGGATCAAATTACAGACGGACGGTCAACGCTGTATCATGCCGGATCCCATAAGCAGCGTCTTGAAATTACTGGTGACATGGCAGCGATCGCATTGCGGTCCGAAGGCGCCGCGATGTACGTCATCATTGTCATGGCATCCGACGCAGGTGCCCGGCACAACCACGCGGTCGCCCATCGCTTTCTTGTGGCACGCGTAGCAATCGAGTTTTTTGTGTCCGCCGTCCAGCTTGAATCTGGTGCGCCTGTCGTGATCGAAATCCCATGCTTTCCATGATCGCGCGTTGTGGCATGACTTGCATTTGGTGCCGAATCTGCGCTGATGCACTTTGTCATCGTCTTTCTTGTGGCATGAATAGCATTTGGATGGCGTATCGATGAATAGCTGGGTCCGGTGGCATTTCCTGCATTCCACCCTGATATGCAGGCCCAGCAGCGGGAAGCGTGCGCGTCCATGGTCAAACCTGGCGCCCTTCCAGGACTTTTCGTTATGGCAGGATTCGCACCGTTTTCCCAGATTGCCCTTGTGCACATCCTTCTTCAAATGACAGGCGATGCAGGCTGTCGGGAGTTTTTCGCCCCTGGCCTTCAGCTCGGGTGTGTGGCAGGCATCGCATTTGATTGCCTGGTGCTTGCCCTTCAACGGAAAATGGGTTTCCCGGTCATGGTTGAACCGGGCGGACTTCCATTTTTGCTCGCTGTGGCAGGTTGCGCAATTGGTGCCCAATCCGCCCTTGTGCACATCATCCTTGCGGTGGCAGCCGATACAGGCAGTCGGGATTTTCTGCCTGGTGAATAACGGTTTGGTGTGGCACGAAATGCATTTCACCGTATTGTGCGCGCCCAGCAACCTGAATTTGGTTTCAACGTTATGGTTGAACATGATCGACTTCCAGCTGCGCTCCACATGGCAGGTTTCGCATTTCTTGCCGTATCGCCCTTTATGCTTGTCGACCTTGATATGGCAGCCCACGCATTCCATCGGCGCCCCCTTGTATTTGCCCGGCGTGACATGGCATTTGCTGCATTTCACATCGACGTGCTTGCCCTTCAGCGCGAAACGGGTCTTGGCGAAGGTGTGATCGAACTTCGCATCTTTCCATGAGCGCTCGCTATGGCAGCTCTTGCAGTCGGTGCCCAGGCTGCCCTTGTGCTTGTCATCCTTGTGATGGCAGTCATTGCATGCGGAAGGTGCTTCGCGGTATTTTTTCTTCGGCGCGTGACAATCCTTGCACTTCACTTTCGCCCGGTTCTGGTGTGCGCCCAGCAGCGGAAAATCCGTCTTGGTATGGTCGAAATTGTTCGTGTCCAATATGACGATCTTCGCATTGCGCCCCTTGTGTTCGGTATGGCAAGTGCGGCATTCCTTGTCGCTCAGCCTGCCGTGGAATCCCATATGTTTCTGGATATCCGCTTTCACGTCCTTGTGACAGTCCTCGCACAGCCCGGTCTGCGCTTTCTTGTTGAAGCGAACGTGGCACTCCTTGCATTCCGCTTCGAGTTTGGCGTGCCCCTGGATTACTTCACCGGGCATCAGTGCCGTCTCACCCGCACCTATTGCGAGACCGGAGAATGACAAGGATATTGTCATGAGAACAATGCGCAACAGCATAGGGTAAGAGTCAGTACATGAAATTGGTGGCGACAACATGGACTATCCCGCTGACCCCCAGCAACCAGACAAAGGGTGAATGCAGAATATGCCACATACGGAACAGCCGCTCGTAGGATGAA
The DNA here is from genome assembly GCA_964499395.1 of uncultured Gallionella sp. Classification (GTDB taxonomy): domain Bacteria; phylum Pseudomonadota; class Gammaproteobacteria; order Burkholderiales; family Gallionellaceae; genus Gallionella. The sequence continues at coordinate 24,069 of CAZCKZ010000002.1, forward strand.
AATTGAGCCGCCTGCTGCACAGCGCGCAGATACTCTTCTGCGTCCTGCACGACTTCCTGATAGTGCTGCTGCTGTTCCTGGCTATTCCACCCTTGAGCGCCGGCAAGGTGAGCGACAGCCCGCCTTAATTCCTGGCGACAGTAAACGGCCAGATTGCGCCGTTGCCAACCCAGCGTGATGAATCTCCAGGCCCGAAGCGGCAACCCCCGCTTTTGATCAATAGCCCTGATGCGAAATTGTTTCAATTTCTCGCCAATGCCGGTCGCTTCCATCAATACCGCGTTTACTTTGCTCACCTTGTTCTGCGTGGCATCCACAGCCTGTTCCAATTCTTCCAGATTGGATTTCCGGCCATAAAGCCCGG
>CAZCKZ010000003.1:0-4328 GCA_964499395.1 uncultured Gallionella sp.
TTCTTGCCGACCAGGCCGATGCGCTGGTTGGTGTATGCCTGCAGGTTTACGTTCTGCAGCAGCGGGATGCCGCCCTGCAGGTAGGACAGATTCTGGATATTGAGCATGGGCGCGATGATAGCAGACGGGGTGGCCCATTCCGTTCTTCAGGGGCTCGCGCGAAACGTTGCGTATCAAATCGATATTCCGTGCTGCAACGCTGAGCTAAAATACGCGTCGTATTTACTCAACCCCGCCCAGGCGGTTCACGACAAACGCTTCGATGGCAACAACCGACAACTTCGCCAACCTCCAGCCTCACCCGGTCTGGGCGCATTTCGCCACACTGTGTGAGATACCGCGTGCCTCGCTGCACGAAGCCGCGCTGATCGATCACCTGATCGGGTGGGCACAGGCGCGCGGCATCGAGGCCGTTGTAGATGGCGCGGGCAACCTGATCCTGAAGAAGCCCGCCAGCCCCGGCTGCGAAGGGCGGCCCGGCGTGATCCTGCAGGGCCATCTCGACATGGTGTGCCAGGCCAACGCCGGCACGCAACACGACTTCGGGCGCGACGCTATCCGCACGGTGGTGCGCGACGGTTGGGTGGTGGCGGATGACACCACGCTGGGCGCGGACAACGGCGTCGGCGTCGCACTCGCGCTGGCTGCACTGGACGACCCCGACCTGATGCACCCGGCGCTGGAGGTGCTGCTCACCGTCAACGAGGAATGCGGCATGGACGGCGCGCGCGGGCTGACGCGCGGCACGCTGCACGGCATGACGCTGATCAATCTGGATACCGAGGAATGGGGACATTTCTATCTGGGCTGCGCGGGCGGCGTGGACGTGGAGGTGCGCCACGATTGCGAACTTGAAGCGGTGCCGCCGGATTATGCGCTGCTGCAGTTCGAAGTGTCAGGCCTGCGCGGCGGCCATTCCGGCATCGACATCCATCTCGGGCGCGGCAACGCGATCAAGCTGCTGGCGGAAGCTCTGCGCGACCTGTCCGCACACACCGACGTGCGATTGATTGCATTGAAAGGCGGCACAGCGCGCAACGCGATCCCGCGCGAGGCGTCCGCCGTGTGCGCGCTGCCTGAAGCCGTTGCGGCGAGCATCGACGAATGGGTCACGCATCGGCACCAGGCATGGCGGGCGCGGTTCGCGGAGGTCGATGCGAACGTGTCGTTCGCCTGCAGGCATGACGACACGCTGCCTGGCAGCGCTGTTGCGAACGAAGAACGCGACCACTTGCTGGCTTTCCTCGACAGCGCTGTCAACGGTGTCGCGCAAATCAGCGACGATTTTCCCGGCGTGACCGACACTTCCAGCAACCTCGGCGTGGTCGCGCTGGAACACGGTGCATTCAAAGCGACGTTCAAGGTGCGCTCGCTGCACGATGCGCGGGCGGATGCACTGGCCGACACGCTGGCCTCGTTTGCTGCCGGTTATACGCTGCGCGCATGGAAGGACGGCGCGTATCCGGGCTGGACGCCGGACCCGACCTCCGACATGCTCGCGTTGTGCCAGCGGGTGTACACCGCACAATTCGGCCAGCCCGCATCGTTGCAGGTGATCCATGCCGGACTGGAATGCGGCCTGCTCGCCGCCAGCCATCCGCATCTGGACATGATCTCGTTCGGCCCCGACATACACGGTGCGCACGCGCCCGGCGAGCGTGTTGGGATAGAATCCGTTGCGCGCTGCTGGCAATTGCTCAAGGCGGTGCTGCAGGCAAAAGCGACCGCTTAGGTCTTGCCGGAATTTATGACAGAAATCCCAACGTGTTCCGTGACAACAATACAAAACAGGAATGACATGATGCAAACCGGCCCGCGCGAAATCGTCACACCTTTCAGAGCTATCCCGCTGGAAGTCCCGGAGGGGATGAAACACAACGAATTTTTCAACAGCACGGAAAACCTTAATGATCTGGTGCACAACAACGGTTTGCTGGTGAATGAGGAAAACCTGCTGCTGTACCGCAAAGCGCTGGGACACAGCACCGAGTTCGATTGCTCCATCATCTACAACACATCCAAGACCATACTCAATCCGCTGGGGCGGCCGGTGCGGCGCACGCAGGTCGCGGACAATGTGAAGCATGTCTGGAACCGGATGAACCAGATCATCATCGATTACATGCTGGAGCAGTATCCCGATCCGGAGCAGGCGCTGATCCTGGCCGGCGAGGCGAGCCTGGATGCGACCTGGCCGCTGACCTCTCCCGGCGTGCCCAGTATCCGCATGCTGCACAATCACTTTGTCGTGTTTCCGATGGAAACCCTGCGCAACGCCAAACTGGCCGATGCCGGCAATCCCAACCTGACCGACGGCGGCCAGCACAGCCTGTTTCAGGCATACATGCACGACGTGTATCGCGAGTTCTTCGACCGGGCGCTGAACCTGCGCATCCTCAAGCCCGCCAGCGGCGCGGATGCGCGCATCGTGCTGACCGGATACCCGCAGGGCTTGCCCAGCTGGGAGATACAGGGCGGGGCAAGCGCGCTGAAGAACGTGCATTTCTGGAGGGAATACGATGAGGTGCTGAAAGGCTTCATCGACTTCTACCGCAGCTTCTTTTCCCAGGTCTCCACGCACAACGCGCCGATGCTGCCCGATGTCTATTTTCCGGAACAGGTGGAAAGCGTGCTGCTGTTCAACAATGATTTCATGAAGACGGCGAAGAAGGTGCGCGACCTGTGCATCGTGGATGCAAAATATGCCAATGCGATACGCTGGCAGCCCGCATTCAAGCAGATTATCTACCGCAATGATGCCGGCAAGCTGATCGTGACCATCAGCCAGAACTCCATCGGCAACGCGATCACCGAGCTGCTCGGCGTCGTGGTGAATCGCGTGCCGGATGCCGAAGCCTACGCCAGGCACGAACCCGCACTGATCGCGCACCTGCTTGAAGTGCGCCGCCGTCTTGTCGAGGCCGATCTTGGCGAAGGGATCGCCACCGCCTACTGGACCAGGGAATAGGAAGGGCCAAGCTCGTGATATTCCCGAATCGGTTGCAAACGGATCGTGCAACCCGGCTCGAACAACTGCTGCGCATGGAAAGGCGGAAATGAAGCTGTTGCTATACGGAACCCGATCCTGCCATTTGTGCGAGCAGGCCGAGGAGGCGCTTCATGCTGCCGGGAAGACAGCTGTATATGTCGACATCGCCGAAGATGAAGCGCTGCTTGAAAAATACGGCATGCGCATTCCTGTGGTGCTACGGGTCGACAACGGCGCGGAACTCGGTTGGCCGTTCGATGCACCGGCGCTGGAACGGTTCATCGCGCAGACGGACTGATAGCCGGGCATCGCGATTAACGCCGGGCTATCTTTCGGAAAAGGATGCGCCGATGAACGGCGCATCCGGTCAGACGGCTATTCTTTCTTTTTCCCCATCAGGAACCACAGCGCTGCGGCTGCGATGAGGATGATACCGAGCAGCCACCCCCAGTAGCTTTCCATGAACCCCTGTTCCTCGACCGGCTGCACCGGCGCCGGCATCGTTACGGGCGGGGCCGGTGGTTGCGGTACGGCAGCTGGAACTTCCGGAGCGGGAGCGGGTGCTGCCACGGGCGCCGCTTCCATCACCTTGGGCGGAACCGGTTTGGCTACTTTCTTCATGGCCTTTCTGTGCTTCCTGGCCTTCTTGACCACCGGCTTCGGTGCAGGGACTTCGGCCGTCATTGCCGGAGCAGGTACCGCTTGTTCGGCGACAGGTGCGGGGGCCGGCTCGGCCGTAACTGTCGGTTCGGCAGCTACTGCAACCGGGGCGGGCGCGGCGGCAGCCTCCGGTTTCTGCTGGCTCGCACAAGCGGATAAAGCCAGCGCTGCAAGCAGGACTACATGCAGGGATACTTTGTGCAATCTATACATGGTGTTCTCCAGAAAAGAGTGGGTGGAAGGTGGTTGGTGAACTGATTGGAAACCGGGTGTCAATGGGTCGATTTTTGCATTTCGTTTGCCAGGCTCTGGTCGATCAGCATGATCTCGATCCGGCGGTTTTTCTGGCGCCCTTCCGGGGTATCGTTCGATGCGACAGGATCGTATTCTCCCCTGCCGGATGCCACCATGCGTTCCGGCGGTACGCCGGCATCCTGCAGAAATCGAACCACGGTGGTCGCGCGCGCGACAGAAAGCTCCCAATTGGTCGGATATCTGCCCTGCAGGGATTTGGCGACAGGCACGTTGTCGGTATAACCCACGACCCGGATGATCTTGTCCTGGTAACCTTTCAGCGCATCACCGACTTTTTTCAATACTTTCTTGCCGCTCGCCTTCAGCGTTGCCCGGCCCGAATCGAAGAATATCTGCTCCGCCAGATCCACGGTCAGCATGTCCT
>CAZCKZ010000003.1:4338-21670 GCA_964499395.1 uncultured Gallionella sp.
AGATCCTTCACCAGCGCATCGTACTGCTGCTGATGCTGCTTGCTGGCAGCGAGCAATGCAGCCCGCTGCTGCTCCAGAAAACCGACCTGCTCCTGCATGGCCGTGTTCTGCTGGTCGCAGGCCGCAATCTGCTGCCTCAACGCATCGCTGTCCTGTTTCATCACGGCTGTTTGCTTTTCCAGAGCCGCCTTCTGCTGTTGCAGCGTCCCTATCTCATCGTTCTTCCCCGCTTGCATCTTTTCGAACGTGCCGGTGCTGACACATCCGCTGGCGAAGAAGGCGGCCGCAAGAACCGCAATTCCGGTGTTGATTCTGCTGGTCATGTGCTTGTCCTCCTTTGCGCTTTCGCGCAGGTTATCATGACCGGCTCCATTAGATTGCCACTGCAGCCGGTCCATCCTGACCCTTCTGATCCCGCATAATACGCCGTAGCGTTTGCATTTTCTTTACAATCTTACCGGCAAATAATCCCGGCAACACAGATTCGGTGACCTGTGCGTTTCCGCACATTTCTCCGGGCCTGTCCAGTAGCGCACGGAAGCTGTACGCGGCACCCATAGTCGGCCACTTTAGGTTAAGCTTGGACCAACAAATAACTCCCGATCAAACACAACCACCCAACGATTATCGTCGAAGTTCCGCGATCTGCAGAATCGTTCCAGACTGGCTCTGCCTGATCCCGTTTAACGCATGAAAGTTTTTGGGCGCCGAACAACCATGACCGTCGCACAAACCATCATTCCGATTTTCCTGCAGATCCTGTTGGGCGCGTCCATGCGTCGCTGGTTCGGCCTGCGCGAAGACTTTTGGCCGCAACTGGACCGGCTGATCTACTTCGTATTCTTCCCCGCACTGCTGTTCAATACCCTCGCGCATTTCGAGATCGACTTCGGCGCGGCAACGCCGATGCTGATAGTCGCCACATTGTTCATGTGTTCCGGGATGGTAATCGGCTATGTCGCGAAATATTTTTTGCATGCCCCATCCAGGGTTTACTCGGCGACATTCCAGACTTCATTCCGCTTCAACAGCTATGTCGGACTCGCGGTCGCCGGCGGGTTGCACGGGCATGCGGGCCTCGCCGCAACCGGCCTGCTGATGGGTTTCATGGTGCCGTTCGCCAACGTCGCCGCGGTGCTGATGCTGGCGCGCCACAGCGAGAGCCACTGGCTCAAGGAGATATTGCTCAACCCGCTGATCCTCGCCACTGCGGGCGGCATCGTATTCAGCCTTGCAGAAATCCCGTTGCCGGCAATGTTCAACACCACGCTGGGTTTATTGTCGCAGGCCTCGCTGCCGATGGGCCTGATCGCGGTCGGGGCGGGACTGCGCATGCAGGGCCTGCACAGCCATCCCGGCACGCTGTGGTATGGCGTGGTGGTAAAACTGCTGGTGCTGCCCGCCATCGCATGGGGGCTGGCGACTGCATTCGGGCTGAGCGGCGTGTATTTCCATATCTCGGTATTGCTGGCCGCATTGCCGGTCTCCACGGTGTCATACGTGCTGGCGAAACGCATGGGCGGCGACGGCGATACGATCGCCGCACAGGTGATGCTAAGCACGCTGCTGTCCGCCCTGACACTGCCGATGTGGCTGCTGCTGATGGGGTTCTGAAGAAGGCCTGATACCGTCAATCAACATTTCGCAACTCGATCCTTGCCCGCCTTCAGAATTTTACGACACGGCCATTCTCGATCTTGACCCGTTCATCTATCGCAAGGCTGGGTACGGTTGTCTGGTTGAATTTGACTGTTTCGCCGTTATCCAGCCTGACCGTAATGTCGTAGGACGTGGTTTTTTTCGCATTCTTCTCGATCTTGTTGCCGGCTACCGCGCCGCCGACCGCGCCGGCGATTGTCGTCAGGTCGCGCCCGGTACCACCGCCGACCTGATTGCCCAGCAGTCCGCCGAGCACACCGCCGGCAATCACGCCCAGACCCGAACCCTGTCCCTCCGTTTCAACCGGCGTGATGGCCACGACCATACCGCAGTTTGCGCAGACCGGCTTTTTGACCGGGGCTGCACTTGCCCGGGCCTGTTCCGCCCTGGCCTTTTCCGCGGCCTTGTGCTGTTCGGCAATGCGCCGCTTCTTCTCGGCTGCGGCGGCCGCTTCCTGTTTGCGTTTTTTCTCGGCCTGGGCAGCCGCTTCCTGTTTGGCCTTTTCCGCGGCCTGCTGATCGGCGATGAACTGCTGCTTGGCTTCGGCGACCGCCTTGTCGACCGCAGCCTGGATCTGCGCCGAATTTTCCTCGGCATTCGGCTTTTGCGAGCAGCCGGTCGCCAGCGTGATCGATAACAGGACCAGCACGCTGGCAGAAATATGGGTGAATCGCTTGTGTATCGGGGTATTCAATTAATCCTCCATTGATGAACCAGGTTGGCGGGCGCTTTCCATACCGGCATGAGATTCGACAACGGGAGATTAGTTCAAGGCACAACGAAATTCCGGCACGCCGCTTGCACGGAATGCCGGGAACGCGGTTGGCGGCAGGGATCAGATGGATTTCAACGCAGCCAGCGCCGCTTCGTAATTGGGTTCTTTCTTGATATCGCTGACCAGTTCGGTGTAGCGCACCACGTTGTCGCCATCCAGTACGACCACCGCACGCGCGGTGAGGCCAGCCAGTACGCCGTCCGCGATCTTGACGCCATAGTCGCGCATGAACTCGCGCCCGCGCATGACAGATAGGTTGTCCACATTATCCAATCCCTCGCTGCTGCAGAAGCGCGCCATCGCAAAGGGCAGATCGGCAGAGATATTGATCACGACCGTGTTGTCCAGGCCGGCGGCTTCCTTGTTGAAGCGGCGCGCGGAGGCTTGACAAGTCGGGGTGTCCAGGCTGGGCACGATGTTCAGCACTTTGCGCTTGCTGCCGTAGCTGCCCAGCGTGATGTCCTGCAGATCCTTGTTCACCAGCGAGAAGGAAGGTGCGGGTTTGCCCACTTGCGGAAAATCGCCGTAAAGTTTTACCGGTGTGCCGCCGAGAGCGGTGGTCAGACTTGTGCTTTTGGTCATGTTGTTCTCCTTTGGTTGAGTGCGTGAATCGGGCGCTGTCGGGCTCGAATTTTTTCGCGACAGGAAATAATACTCTTCCCCCGGCAGTCGGGCGACCACGATATATTCATGGGTATATCGATGCGGGATCGAATCAATGCGTCTCAGCTAGTACAATGACCCCGTGTTGCCGCAATCATTCTGCGGCAACCCGATATCATGATTCGGTGAAATCGCATCACCCTTTCGCGCAATGAAGGAGAATATTTTATGCAGGAAATCTTAAACCATTCGATTTTTGGCAACACGATATCCGGATATCTCACGACGCTGGGCCTGTTTCTCGGCGGTATTGCGATCGTCTATGTATTCAAACGATACGTGCTGGCCAGACTGAAAAAATGGGCCAGTTCGACGGAAACCCGGGTTGACGATTTGCTGGTACGTGCCATCGAAAAATCAGTGGTTCCGGCGGTTTACCTCGGCATCTTTTATATTTCATTGCACACGCTGGCCCTCTCGGCGGAGTTCAAAAGCGGTCTGAGAATCGCGGCTATCGTCGCGATCACCGTGCTTGCGGTCAGGGCGATCATTTCTGCGGTCAATATCGGGCTCGAATCGTACCTGAAGAAATCGGTCCTTTCGGATGGCAGCGAAAAACAGCTCAGGGGAATTCGCGGGCTGGTAAATTTCGCGATCTGGGTGACCGCACTGGTATTCCTCCTGGACAATATGGGCGTAAAAATATCAGCCGTGGTTGCAGGGCTCGGGGTCGGCGGTATCGCAGTTGCACTGGCTGCCCAGGCTGTGTTGGGTGACCTGTTCGGTTACTTCGTCATCTTTTTCGATAAACCGTTCGAGATCGGCGATTTCATCGTCGTTGGCGACCAGATGGGTGCCGTGGAGTATATCGGGATCAAGACCACCCGGATCCGCGCGCTTGGCGGCGAGCTGCTGATTTTCTCGAACAAGGATCTGACCAACTCGTGCGTTCATAACTTCAAGAAGATGGAGAAGCGCAGAGTAGTTTTCAAACTGGGTGTGATCTATCAAACGCCTTCCGAAAAATTAAAGGCCATTCCAGTAATCGTCAAGGCGATCATTGAAGACCAGGAAGACACCACCTTCGACCGGGGACATTTTGCTTCTTATGGCGACTTCAGTCTGGGTTTTGAATTCGTTTATTACGTGACCGGCGCGGACTACACCAAATACATGAATATACAGCAGACGATCAATCTGGCGATTTTCGAAACGTTTGAAAAGGAAAAGATCGAGTTCGCGTACCCGTCACAGACGCTTTTTGTCAGCAAGGTCAATTAGCGGCTCTACCACGGATAGAATGGTCCGGGCTGACCGTCGATGCTAGTCGGACTCGCGCTGAATGAATGCAGTCTGGGTACCGACATCCTTCTTGGGCGGTGGCGGCCGGTAGATGAAATTCTCCGACATCGTATGAAATATCGGTGTCGGACACACCAGCCGCGAGCAGGCTTTGGCTATGAACGCGGCGGCCATCAGCGGCAGGACCATTTCGTGGTTGTCTATCATCTCCATCACGATCACGAAAGCAGTGATCGGTGCCTGGGTGACACCGGCGAAGTACGCGACCATGCCGAGTATGATCGTTGCACCCACCGGCACTGAGGTAAAAAAGGGTGCAATGTTGGCACCCAATCCCGCTCCTGCGGAAAGGGTGGGCGCCATGATCCCGCCCGGGATCCCGCTGACGTACGAGATCGCGGTGGCGATCATTTTCAGCAGACCGTAGCTTCCCGGCAATGTCGAATTGCCATCGACCAGTGTTTTCGCCTCGACGTATCCGCTGCCGTAGGTGTTGTTGCCCGAAACCAGCCCCACCAGTACCAGCAACAAGCCGCAGACTGCCGCGAATGCAATGGGGTTGTCATGTATCCACTCGCCGATGCGGCCCCTCAGTCCCTTGTTGACTTCGATCAGGGTGCGACTGAATGCACCGCCCAGCAGCCCTCCGACGATACCGCAAATAATCACCACATACCATTCCTTGCCGAAACCCATCGATTCGGAGGTGTGGCCGAAATAGGAATAGTTCCCGAGCACGGCGAGCGACGCAATACCGGCGATGAGCACCGTCATCAGTATGGTCGTGCTGTTGTGTTCTTCGAAGGAACGGCTCATCTCCTCGATCGCGAACACGATACCCGCCAGCGGCGTATTGAATGCGGCGGCCACGCCGGCTGCGGCACCGGCAAGGATCAGTCCTTTTTCAAGATCGTGCTTGGGAAAGCGGGCAAGACTGCCCAGTTTGTGCATGATGGACGCACCGATCTGCACCGTCGGGCCTTCCCGGCCCACAGCCGTTCCGCACATCAGCCCAAAGATAGTAAGCAGGATTTTCCCGACCGTCACGCGCAACGAAAGCACTTGTTCGCGAACCTTGCTGCTTTCTTTCGGGTCGAGCGATGCAATGACCTGCGGGATGCCGCTGCCCTGCGCGCCAGGGAAATACTTTCGGGTGATGTAGACGATCAGCGCAAGGCCGGCAGGGGTGACCAGCAAAGGCAGATAAGGCGAAATGGCAAGCATCTTGTGGAACACGCCGTTCGCCCACTCCGAAACGACGGCAAACACAATCGCAGCCAATCCCACAGTGACAGCACCGCTCCAGAACACAAGGCGGCGCTTCCAATCCAGAATCAGGCCTTCTTCCGGCAGCGGGAATTTCATCGGTTACTCAAGGTTTCTGCTCAACACCATTAAATTGCAATGCATCAATAATATTTAATTATACAGAAACCCAATCGGGAGGTGGCCACGGAACCAAAAATTATTTTCGGATATGCGGAACCGTAATGCCGGGCACGATGCCCCGATTATTTGCGGCGGCCTTTTTTGGAACACGTGACGGAGACGATGTTCAGCGTGTCGCTGTCAAAAGCCAGGCTGGCGGGCTTGATCGTGCACTTCTGCCTGGCTGGCGTTGTCTTGATGGACACGCTGTAGTCGCTGCCGTCGGGCAGGCGGATACCGGGGAAAATGAATTTGCCGTTGCTCGCGATCGTCAGGTCGTTCGCCCCATTGAGCTGAAGCACCAGTTCTTTCCCCGGCCCTTTACCGGAAAGCCCGGCAACTGTACCACCGACGGCAAAGCTCACGGTGGAGCAGGTGACGGCTATGTTGTTGATGTTCATATTGGCAATGTTGCCGCTGCCCCGGTCGACTTTACAAGTCTGCTTGATGGGGGTGGAAGGCGAAGCTTTGACCGAGACCGAATAGGCGCTGCCTTTGGCCAGTGCTTTGGGGAAATTGAATTTTCCGTTGGCGCTGACCGGCAGATCGTTTGCTCCGTTTAGCTGAAGTATCAGTCCGCTGCCGGGAAGGCCGGAAACCGAACCGCCGACAGTGCGAGTGGTCGGTGGTGGAGGTGGAGGCGCCAGCTTGGGGGCCGGCTTGGCCTGCTCGCTCTCGCCGCAACCGACCAGTCCGGCAATCATGGCCACTATCCATACCGCGCGCACCGTTTGTGTGAACTTTGCCATCTCTCGCTCCTTGTCGTTCAATTTACCGACCATAGATGATGTTTGTAAATCTGGCGATAATCCATGCTCGGAAATAGCGCCAAAATTTTATGTCGTGCGAGATTGTACACAATTTATACGGACGATTTACCAGGGTAAGCAACCTCATCGCTATTTGCGGTATTTCTTCCCGTTCCGGTCAGTCAGTCCGAAAATACCGGTTGCCAGGCACTGACCATGGCGGTTCTCTGGCTATGGCCGGTGTCTGTATCCGGATGGGGAGCCTATGGCATGGCTATGCAGGGTCGGCTTCGCTCCCAACGAAGCTTGTCTTGCGCGATGAATACAGCAGGGCAGCGGCGTTGAAACCGAGATAAACAAGATAGCTGACAACATACAGCCATGCCGTACGCTCCAGTGTCATCCCGTCGGCAAACAGCCACAACAATAACGCGTAAAGCGGGAGCGACAATATCTCCCCCGCCATGATCAGTCCGGTGCGGTGCGCGGAAAATAGCCCGAACAGGAACAGCCACGAGGCGATGCGTATCCAGCTGCCCAGCATGATCAGTGCGGCAGTCTGGTTGCTTACCACGAAGCGCGTGTCATATAGCAGCGCCAGCATGAAACGCTGGTTGAAGTAGATCAGCAGCAGCAAGCACGCTGCCGGGATCAGCACCATCACAGCGGCACGCAGCATTTCGTGTCTGAATCGCGCCGAACCGTAAGTACTGCTGAAGCGCGGCAGAAAGATCAATGACACTACCCCTGCGGCGGTGGCGGTCACCCACTCGGTGGAACGCCACAATGCCTGCAGAAATCCCACGTCGTTCCACGAGATCGAGCCCGACAGCATGCCGCGCACCAGCAGCATCGACACCGGGCTCATGATGCCGATCGTCAGGCCGACCGGCACGAACCTGACCAACTTCCGGAAATATTCCCTGCCCTGCTCACGCTCTTTCCTGGGTTGGGACAGCTTGTGCAAATAATGCCAGATCGCCAAGCCCAGAACCGCCAGCAAGAAAGTTTGTACCCATATCAGCCCGCGCAAGGATATTCCGAACCATGCGCTCGCCGCTACCAGCAGCAATATCAAGCTGCTCAGCAGCGCCAGCACCAGCATGCGCTGTTGCTGGTGTTTGCCAAGCCAATAAGCATTGAGCGTGGCGGGAACGACCGTGATGCAACCGGCCAATGCGGCCAGCACAAACAATCCCTTTTCGATCCTGCCATGGGTGAGCCAGACCGCAAGTTCGGGTGAGGCCAGCGCCACCATCAACGCGACTGCCAGCGAAGTGCCCAGGCCCAGCATGAGTGCACCCCGCAACAGACAGCGCTCATCGCGGGAAGTATTCACCTGGGTGATCAGCACCGTCAGTCCCTGCAATACCCCTGCCATTGTTACAGCGCCAACCAACTCAACCACCGACTGCAATTGCGCCCAAAGTGCAACCAGGGTGGGGCCACCCGCCAGCGCCAGCACCTTGTCCAGCCCTGCACGACCCAGAAGGTCGATCAGGATGATGGTGAACGCAGCCAGAACACTTTGGATGGAAGTCAAGTTAGCCTCTTGTGTTTAGCCTGAAAAATTCAAATCCTGTCATTTCGGTCTGCATGGCTACGGTGAATTCTTGGTTGATGATATACCTCGTCCCACTTCAAGGAAAATTATAACGACGCAGCAACACTCTCGTTTCATGTGCCGGCGGACAGGATCGCCCAGAAATCAACCCGTTCACCCGGATAGCGATACAATGCCTTCCTGCAACTCCAACGTGATGGTGTCAGCGGTGAACCGGGTTCGCGCGTTATATTGCCCACAATCCTGAAAGGAAAATCATGAAGATCATATTGGCCGCATTTTTTGCCATCCTTGCCCTCACCAGTCTGTCTGCCCGTGCCGGGACGCCCATCATTAACCTGCGTGTAGGCGGTGAGATCAGCCCGGGTGTCTATGGTGAGGTGCAGTTCGGCAATGCCCCGCCTCCAGAGGTTATCAATGCCCAGCCAATGTTGGTCGTCCGTCAGCACGGCGCAGCGGTCAAACCCATGTACCTGCATGTTCCACCGGGTCATGCCAAGCACTGGGCCAGGTATTGCCACAGGTACAACGCCTGCAATCGCCCCGTATACTTCGTGAAATCCGGCAGGTACCAGCCGGATTACCGCAATCGCCATGACAAAGGATATCGAAACGATGGTCGTCGGGATCACGAGGACAGGGGCCATGGACGCAGAGACAGGGAAGACCTGAGCAGAGATCGGGAAGACCGGGGAGACTAGGCAAAAGCTTAGAACCCTTTTCAACTCTGCATCAACGACAAGGCCAGCATCAAGCTGGCCTTGTCGTTGATCACTCCCTGCATGACCAAATCAATCTAAGAATAGTAAAACAGTTTTGTTTTTTCAACTTAGCTGGAGCCGGGCTGCCCGCCGGAAAGTTCCTGTGTGGCAGAGCGCATCCCCGGAGTCTCCAGGCTGATGCGGCCCAATTTTCCGCTGCGATAATCGGTCAGCAATATCATCGCCGCCTTTTCCAGATCCGGTTCACCGCCGCGCCCTTTCAGCAGGCAACCGCGTTTTCTTGCGATGGCTTCGATCACACCCACGCCGTCCATCCCTGCCTCGACAACGCCATAACGCGCATCGAGCAGGCCGGGGTAGCGTGCAATCAGCGTGGCGGCGAGAAATTCCGCGACCTCTTCTTCAATGACTGCATTGCGGCCGATGGCGTGTATCGCAGCGAGCTTCAATCCATCTTCCGGTTTTTCGATCTTGGGCCACAGCAGGCCGGGTGAGTCGGTCAGGGTCATATGGTCGTTCAGCTTGTGGCGCTGCTGCGACTTGGTCACGGCAGGTTCGTCACCGACATTGGCGACGCGGCGTTTGAGCAGCATATTCATCAGCGTGGATTTGCCGGCATTGGGAATGCCCATGATCATCATGCGCAGCGGCTTGTGCGTGCTGTTGCGGTGCAGCGCGAGTGGCTGGCAAAGTTTGGGCACCTTGGCGGCATCGCTTGCGTTTTTGCAGCTCAACGCAACTGCCTTGACACCTTCCTGCCTGTTGTAGAAATCCAGCCAGGCTTTGGTGACGTCAGGATCGGCAAGATCGGCCTTGTTGAGTATCTTCAGGCAGGGACGCTGGCGGTGCAGACGCAGTTCCGTGATCATCGGGTTGCAGCTCGCCTCGGGCAGGCGCGCATCCAGCACCTCGATGACCACATCGGTGAACTCCATCGTCTCGGCCGCTTTCCTGCGCGCCGAGGTCATATGACCGGGAAACCACTGAATGCTCATTGGGTACCTCTATAAGTCCAGATTTTAGTTCCGGCATAACCTGAAGGTTAGCCTTCACTGCAACTTCGTTGTATCCCAACTGAAGGGACGACTAGCCATTCCACTAAGTCGCCAAAAAACGGCGACCAAGTGGCTGGTTATGCTGCGTTGTGGTAAAAACCTCTTGCTTACATATACTTCGATATGCAGCGCTGCGAGATTTTTCCCACACCTTGCATTTGGGCGAACTCTGAATTTTTAGAGGCACCCACAGTGGATTGGTTAAAAAGCAAAAACGGATTTTACTCTGTAGCGCAAACCAAGTCCTGTTTCATCAAGCTCATGCCGGCACCAGCAGCGCAAGTTGAGCATCATCCAGATAACACCATTCGCCCTCCGCCAGTCCCAGCGTATCGAGTTTCAGGCCGCCTATCTGCGTGCGCCGCAACGCGACACAATGGTTGCCGGCGGCAGCCAGCATGCGCTTGACCTGATGGTATTTGCCCTGCTCCAGCACGATCTCGATGCTGCGGGTACCGACCATGCGGCAGGTCAATGCCGCGAGCGGTGCGGGTTCGTCGTGCAGTTTCACGCCGGACAATAATTTCACGACCAGTTCCGGCGTGACCGGATCATGCGTCGTGGCGACATAGACTTTGGGAATGTGCCGCTTGGGCGAAGACTGGGCGTGTATGAACGGCCCGTCATCCGACATCAGCAACAGGCCGGTGGTGTCGTGGTCGAGCCGCCCAACCGGCTGCACGTCGCGCCGGATGAATTGCTCGGGCAGCAGGGTATGCACGCCGGGATGGTGGCTGGCCTTGCGCGAACATTCGTAGTTGGCGGGCTTGTTCAGCGCGATGTAGACGTGCTTGCGGTAAGTCCACACTTCGCCGAACAGCGTGAATTCGAAACCATCAGTCTCGAAGGCGGCACGGCTGTCGGTGACTGACTCACCCGCGATACTCACCTCGCCGTCGGCGACCAGTTCGCCGCACCACTTGCGCGTGCCGAAGCCCTGCGATTGCAGGATACGATCCAAAGTCAATTTGCTCATGGCCTGACTTTAGCAGAAGGTGTGCTGTTCTGGATGCGTCAGAAAAGTCGTTTGTCCACGAAACACACGAAAGGCGCGATATAAACCCGGATATTGCGGTGAATCACGTTGTTTGTCATTTTGGTATCGATATGCGACATCGCATCCATCCGATTTTTGGCCAGCTTCCAACTCTCGGCAAAACTCCCGCCAAACTCGTTTCGTGATGATCGTGTGTTTCGTGGACCAATCGATTTTTTAGAACGAATATGCAGCTTGCGCGGCAAAGTGTTGCAGGTCTAAGATGTTCCCATGAGCCACTTTCTCCCCCTTTCCCGCGTCACCAAGCTGGTTGGAATATCCCGCCATGCTTTGCAGGAAATGATACGCGGCGGCGCGCTGGATACCTTCGACGGCATGGTTGAGTTGAACGAGTTGCTGCGCGCCTTTCCCGATGCGAAATGGGAGGACGATGCGGAATTACGCCGCGTAACCGAGATCAAGGAGAAAGCCTTCGGCAAGCGCGTGTTCGAACGCGCCATGCCGGATAAGGAGGTATTGTCGGCGCGGCTGATCGAGTTGGGCAACGAGTATGCCGCCACCAAAGCGTTGCTGATGCATTACAGCCAGGTGCTGTCGTGGCTGGACGAGAAGATCGACGAAATGGAAGAAGAGCAGAGCAAAGAAACGCGTCATGCATTGCACAGCTTGCGCGCGTTCATCGTGCGCCACCTGGCGGAAATGCCGCCCGATGCGGCAAAAGTACAGGCTGTTATCGCACAGGAAAGGATACTCAGGATCATGTCGGCACACGTCACCATACAGCCCAGCGGCCACGAATTTACCGTCGAGGGCAATGACACGCTTCTGGAGGCCGCGCTGCGTGCCGGGGTGTCGCTCAACTACGGTTGCAGCAACGGTAATTGCGGCGAATGCCGGGCGCGTTTGATTTCAGGCGAAGTCAAGAAAGTCCATGCGCATGACTATGTGTTGAGCCAGGCCGAGAAGGATGCCGGCGTGATCCTGATGTGTTCCTGCGCGGCAGTGAACGATGTGGTGATCGAGGCCGGCGTGGCCGGTGCGCAGGACATCCCGGAACAGCAACTGGCGGCCAGGATCAAGTCGGTGGAAATATTCAATCCAAAAATTGCCGCGCTGCATTTGCTGGCACCGCGCAGCCAGCGCCTGCATTTTCTTGCCGGGCAGTCGATCCGCTTGTCGGCGCAGGGTGCGAGCGGTGAATATGCCATTGCCAGCTGCCCATGCGAGGAAAGACACATCGAGATCCAGATATTGCGCAAACCCGACGATGCCTTTTCGGAACTGCTGTTCGGCAGCTTGAAAGCGCAGGACAGTGTGGAGGTGGCAGGACCATACGGCGAATTCGTGCTGGAAGACGCTTCCTCACGGCCCCTTATCTTCGTCGCATTCGGTGTGGGTTTCGCGCCGGTGAAAAGTCTGGTCCAGCATGCGATGTCGCTCGATCTGGCCGAGTCCATAGACTTGCACTGGCTGGCGGACGATGCCGGGCACTATCAGAACAACCTGTGCCGTTCCTGGGCGGATGCGCTGGACAATTTCACCTACATTCCGCACGAGCAGACAACCGATGTCGAAACGGCGCTGGCCAACATTGTCCGTGATTACCCCGATCTGCATCGCTTCGACGTTTATGCGGCTGGTACCGGAGAGCAACTGCAGATCGCCCGGGATCTGTTTCTGAAACGGGGTTTGCAACAGCAGCGTTGGCACGAATACGCCTGTTAATAAGCAGGCCCGGTAAATTTCCCGTCCAGATAAAACCACCTCCCATCCTCGCGCACAAAGCGGCTGACCTCGTGCAAGCGCGCAGCCCGACCGCCGATCCTGTAACGTGCGACGAACTCCACGGTGGCTCGATCCGCTGATTCGGCATCGTGCTCTCTGATCTCAAGTCCTGTCCACTTCGTGTTGTCCCTTTCGAGATCAAGTGCGGCGGGACGGGTACTCTCATGCCAAGTGGCGAGCAGATAGGGCTCCAGCTTGAGCACATAGGCACTGTAGCGCGAGCGCATCAGTGTCAATGCATCCGTTGCAGGTGCGCCGTTGTGATAGCGGCCGCAGCAAGTGGCATAGTCCGCACCGCCGCAGGGGCATGGCAATGGTTTCGCGGTCATCGCCCGGCCGCTCTTCATGATGCAGGACGAAAGCTGCCCTGCAATACTTTCGGCTCGATCTCTATCATGCCGGCATCGCTGGTTACCATGATGTGGCCCTCCTGTATGGTGCATTGCAGTTGCATGGTACGGCTGGCCAGCGCGGCGAGCGCCAGCGTGGTTTCGTTCAGCAACCTGAGCACGGTGAGGTTGTCCAGGCGCTGCAATTTTTCGCGATTCTCGTTCCACCATATGTCCGCGGCGCGTCCATAACTGACGACCACGACCTGGTTCGCGCGACCGCTGGCCTTGCGGATGACGCGTTCGTCGGGCAGCCCTACTTCTATCCAGCGCTCGATCGCGCCGGTGAGATCCTTGTGCCACAGGTCAGGTTCGTCGTCGCTGCTGATGCCTTTGCCGAACGCCAGTGCTTCGTCGGCATACAGCGCGAAGGCGAGCAGACGCACCATCATGCGCTCGTCGGTTTCCGACGGATGGCGCGCCAGTGTCAGCGCATGATCGGCATAGTAGTATCGGTCCATGTCGGCAATCTGGAGTGTGACTTTGAATACGGTTGCTTTGATGGCCATAGGGTGTCGGTTCCAAAGGGATTTTTCTGCCGGGCATTCTAGCCCGAATACCCGATTAAAACCCAAGGTTTACCCAAACCGGACGGATGGCTTTACATCTCTGTTCCGTCTATAATCCGCACCAATTTTAGAGTCTACAGTTCGAGATACGCTAAAGATGCAGTTATTCACCTTTGGTATCAACCATCAAACCGCGCCGCTTGCCGTGCGCGAGCAGGTCGCGTTCAATGAGGACGGAATGGAGAATGCCCTGCGCGACCTGGTGGAAAACGGTGCGGCAAAAGAAGCGGCGATCCTGTCCACCTGCAACCGCATGGAACTGTACTGCAATGCCGCGCATCCCGAACATGCCGTCGACTGGCTGGCGCAATATCATCACCTGCCGCGCAAGGAAATCGAACCCTATCTTTACACCTTGCCGCGCGAACAGGCGATAAAACATTCGTTCCGCGTGGCCAGCGGACTGGATTCCATGGTGCTGGGCGAGCCGCAGATCCTCGGGCAAATGAAACAGGCGGTGCGCCAGGCCGAACAGGCAGGCACACTGGGTTTCCTGTTGCACAAATTGTTTCAACGCACTTTTTCGGTGGCCAAGGACGTGCGCACCCAGACCGAGATCGGCGCAAATCTGGTGTCGATGGCCGCCGCTGCGGTAAGGCTGGCCGAGCGCATTTTTCCGAGCATCTCCGAACAGCGTGTTTTGTTCATCGGGGCGGGCGAGATGATCGAACTCAATGCGGTGCACTTCGCAGCGCGTTCGCCCAAACACATCACCGTCGCCAACCGCACGCTGGAGCGCGCACAAACACTGGCGCGTCGCTTGAACGGCACGGCAATCACACTGACCGATCTGCCGGAACAGTTGGCACATCACGACATTATCGTCACCTGCACCGCCAGCCAGCTGCCGATCCTCGGCAAGGGCATGGTGGAGAGCGCGCTCAAGGCGCGCAAACACCGTCCGCTGTTCATCGTTGACCTGGCCGTTCCGCGCGATGTGGAAACGGAAGTTTCTGAACTGGATGATGTGTTCCTGTACACCGTGGACGATATCGCCGAAGTGGTCAAGGACGGCCTGGATGCACGTCAGGGAGCGGTCAAGGAAGCAGAGGTCATCATTGATTCCGGCGTGTCCGATTTTCTGCACTGGATGGAATCGCGCGAAGCGGTACCCACCATACGCGCCCTGCGCGACCATGCCGAGCGCAACCGTCGCCTGGAAGTGGAAAAAGCCCTGCGCCTGCTGGCCAGAGGCGAGAGTCCTGAAAAGGTGCTGGAAGCCATGAGCAGCAGCCTGACCAACAAATTCCTGCATGCACCGACACACGCGCTGAATCAAGT
Source organism: uncultured Gallionella sp. (assembly GCA_964499395.1). Classification (GTDB taxonomy): domain Bacteria; phylum Pseudomonadota; class Gammaproteobacteria; order Burkholderiales; family Gallionellaceae; genus Gallionella. The sequence goes on from CAZCKZ010000003.1 coordinate 19,217, forward strand.
GCAAAGCGGTGACCGCGAGGCCTTCCTTGAGGTGATCCATCGTCTGTACCACCTCCACCACGACGAGTAAACCACAGCCGAATGAATCCCAGTATTACCGCCAAGCTCGCTCAGTTGAGCGAGCGACTGCTCGAAGTCAATCAATTGCTGAGTACCGAAGAAGCCACAAAAGACATGGATACGTTTCGCAAGCTGAACCGCGAACGTGCCGAACTGGAACCGGTGGTGGAACTGTATCACGCCTATCAAGGCTGCCAGGCTGACATCGGGGCCGCACAGGAAATGGCTGACGACCCCGAGATGAAGGAGTTCGCCGATACCGAGATCAAACATGGACAAGAGCGCCTCTCGCAACTCGATACCGAATTGCAAAAGCAATTGCTGCCCAAAGACCCCAATGATGAGCGCAGCGTGTTTCTGGAAATACGCGCCGGGACCGGCGGCGACGAAGCAGCCTTGTTTGCAGGCGATCTGTTCCGCATGTATTCGCGTTTCGCGGAGCGCAAGCGCTGGCAGGTGGAAGTGATCTCGGAAAGCCCCGGCGAGATGGGCGGCTACAAGGAGATCATCGCGCGCATCGTCGGTCAGGGTGCGTATTCGGTATTAAAATTCGAATCCGGCGCGCATCGCGTGCAGCGTGTGCCTACCACCGAAACGCAGGGGCGCGTGCACACTTCGGCTTGTACCGTGGCGGTGATGCCGGAAGTGGATGAAGTCGATGACGTGGTATTGAATCCCGCCGATCTGCGCATCGACACGTTCCGCGCCTCCGGCGCCGGGGGCCAGCACATCAACAAGACCGATTCGGCGGTGCGCATCACCCACCTGCCGACCGGCGTGGTTGTGGAATGCCAGGACGGCCGCTCGCAGCATCAGAACAAGGCGCAGGCGATGCGTGTGCTGGCAGCCCGCATCAAGGACGCACAGGTGCACGAACAGAACACCAAGACTGCCGCCACGCGCAAGAGCCTGGTGGGCAGCGGCGACCGTTCGGAGCGCATCCGCACCTATAATTTTCCACAGGGCCGCGTCACGGACCACCGCATCAATCTCACGCTGTACAAGATGGATGCGATCATGGATGGCGACATCGGCGAACTGACCGGTGCGCTGATGGCAGAGCATCAGGCCGAACAACTCGCCGCGATGTCGGAAGATGTCTTCAGTTAATATTCAAGCAATACTGCAACGCCATAGCAAACAGTTGGAAGCTGCATTGAACCTCGACTCCAGCAGCGCGCGCATCGAGGTGCAATGTCTGTTGCAAACCGTGCTGCATGTGAATCGCGCTTACCTTCTCAGCCACCCGGAACAGTCTCTGGACGCAGTTCAGCACGAACGATATATGGCATTGCTTGAACGGCGCCTGGGCGGAGAGCCGGTTGCGTATCTGCTTGGCGAACGCGAGTTCTACGGACTGAACTTCAAAGTGACCCGCGCGACACTGATACCGCGCCCCGAAACAGAATTACTGGTCGAACTGGCGTTGCAGCATATTCCGCAGCAAAGCTCATGCCGCGTGCTGGATATGGGGACCGGCAGCGGCTCGATCGCGTTGAGCATCGCCCATGCGCGTCCCAATGCAGAAGTGGTGGCGGCAGATGCATCCGCCGCCGCACTGGAAGTTGCCCAATGCAATGCACAGCGCCTCAATCTCGGCAATGTACGCATGTTGAGCAGCGACTGGTTCTCGGCATTGCGCAATGATCGCTTCGATATGATCGTTTCCAACCCGCCCTATATCGCCGTTGACGATGCGCATCTTGCACAGGGTGATGTGCGCTTCGAGCCTCGCACCGCACTGGTTTCCGGCAAGGACGGGCTGGACGACATTCGGCGTATCTGCGCGCAAGCCGGAAACCATCTGCGCGAAAATGGCTGGCTGATGCTGGAACACGGCTATGACCAGGCCGCTCAGGTTCGCGCGCTGCTGCAACAATCCGGGTTTGAACAGATATTTTCCGCGCGCGATCTGGCGGGCATCGAACGGGTAAGCGGCGGATCGAGCTCGCCATCAGCAAAAACGGCAGGTTGAACCTGCCGTTTTTGCTTCAGGACAACTTCTGCATTACTTGGGTTTTGCGCAATGCTCCTGCATCTGCTCACTCATGTTCAACAGAAATTGCAGCGAGTTCACGGTTTTTTCGTCCGTCATGATGTGCCACAGGCTGCCGATACCACCCTTGGCCGGTTGAGCCTTGCTGCTTTTCGCCGCTTCTTCCAGGCAACTCAGCATGCCGGTTACCATTTCGAGTCGTTCCAGCAGTTGCGGCAGGCTGGTGGCGATGCGCTCCAGCGCGCCGGTGGATTCGAGACGTTCCATCACCTCCACCAGCCGCCAAAAGCCGCTGCGGTTGACGCGATCGAGCAGGGACATCCCCTCGCCCAGCGTTTCGGCCATGCGTCCGATCATTTCGTCGGTGAGTGCGTCCTGCGCGGCATCCTCAAGCAGCC
>CAZCKZ010000004.1:0-20761 GCA_964499395.1 uncultured Gallionella sp.
CCAAGCCCGCTGCCGGAAAAGCTGCGGCTGGCAAAGCAAAAAAACCGGCAGCGAAAAAGGCTGCTGCGAAAAAAACCATTACCGGAAAAACCAAACCGCAGTAAACCCTGCAGCGTAAGCGCTATTTACCGTCCTTAAGCTGCCATGCAGCATGACCGGCAACACATTTCGTCAACGTATCCGATGTCATGTTCAGCAACTCCGCTGTCGGTCTGCCGTCTTTCGCAGCATTGGCAATCTGATCCATCTCGTGGCGCACGTTCATGCTTAACGCTTTGAATTCGAGCGGCAATTTTGCCATCAATGCCGGATTGGCCTCCGCCGTACCGGCCATGCCCCCCGCGCGGGCGGCCTTGATAATGCGCACCCTGTCGCCCCGATTGGCGCCTTCCAGAATTCCCTGTGTCGCGACCAGCAGCCCGCGCATTTCGGACAACATCAGCTCACGCTCCGCGGGATGCAGCATGATTGCCGCCCTGCCATCGCTACCCACAGAAATGTTGCCGCGAAGGAAGAACCATATCAATACGGCAACCGTGACGGCCCACAGGAGCAGCGCAATCTGGGCGAGCTGTTTTGTTTTCATGTCTTGATTCTACCCGCAATACTGAATGTGATTGCATTCCGAATCCGGGAACGTGCCGCTTCTCCAAACGCTGATTTTATGTTCAAAGGCATGCGTCGATATGCCTGACTCAATCAGGTTTTGTGATTTGCAACGCCCGCTGGTACAGCTCGTTGCGGCTGGCACCGGTGATCTTTGCGGCGAGTTGCACCGCCTGCTTGAGCGGCAATTCGTCGAGCAGTTTGGACAGCGTGCCCAGCGTATCGGGGGACAATCCCGGCTGGGGTATCGCGCCGGAAACCAGCACGACGAACTCGCCGCGTTGCTGGTTGCTGTCGGATTGCAGCCAGGGTACGGCATCGCGCAGCGCACAGGAATGTATCGTCTCGAACAATTTGGTTATTTCGCGCGCCAGCACGATCTGCCGCTCGCCGCCCAGTACCGCGCACAAATCCGCGACGCATTCTACGATGCGATGGGGCGCCTCGTAGAACACCAGCGTGCACGGGTAACTGATCAACGATTGCAGCACGGTACACCGCGCTGCGGATTTGTTGGGCAGGAATCCGTAGAACAGAAAATGCGGATCGTTCATACCCGCCGCAGATAGAGCCGCCATCGCCGCGCTCGCCCCGGGGATCGGAATGACACGCAAGCCTGCCGCCCGCACCGCCTGCACCAGCAATGCGCCGGGGTCGCTGACAGCAGGAGTCCCGGCATCGCTGACAAAGGCCACGCTTTGTCCTGCTTGCAGGCGTGCGATGATTTTTTCCGCCGCGCCCCGTTCGTTGTGCTGATGCACCGCAATCAGCTTGTTCGCGCTGATACCGTGGTGGCTCAACAAATGCGCGGTGTTGCGTGTGTCCTCGGCCGCCAGCACGTCCGCCGCGTTCAGTACCTCAAGCGCGCGCAGGGTAATATCACGCAAATTTCCTATCGGGGTGGCAACTACATATAATGCGGGTTCCAATTTTTGCGGATGTTCGTTATGCAACGTGTACTCCTCTTACTCTCGACTTTGTTCTCACTATACGCCTGTACCATCACAGTACCGCAGCCGCAGCCCGTGTCCCCGACAGGGGTCCCTGAACAGCCGGCTGCCGTTTCCGGCGTCGTTGCAGCGCCAACTGTTGAAACAATACCTGCTCCTGTCGTGCTCCCCAATATAACGCCCTTTCCGCACATCGCACTGCTGCTGCCGGTTAAATCGGATATATTCGGTCCGGCAGCCAATGCAGTTAAGCAGGGCTTTTTTGCTGCGGCAGACTCGAATTACAAAAGCCTGATGATGCCGGTACGCGTTTACAGCGACTTTGACGAAAACAACAGCGTTGTTGCCGCTTATCGCCAAGCCATTGCCAACGGCGCGCGTGCCGTGGTGGGACCGCTAACGCGTAACGGCGTCAGCGCGCTGGCAGCCGAGAAGAATATTCCTGTACCGACGCTGGCCCTGAATATTGTAGATGGTCAATTTGCCCCGCAATTGTATTTTTTCGGCATGGCAGTGGAAGCCGAAGCAAGGCAAGTTGCACAATTGGCCAAACAGCAGGGTTTGCATCAGGCCATCATCATTACCACTCACACGCCACTTTCCCTGCGGCTGCAGTCGGCCTTCGAGGAGGAGTGGACAAATTCTGCCCATGGTGCAAACAGGGGAATTTTGCGAGAGATCGAATACAACGGCGACCCGGCCGTGTTTGCCGATATTGCCGACATAACCGACACCATGGTATTTCTCGCTGCCGATGCCGAAAATTCGCGTCTGATCCGCCCGTATTTGCCGAACAAGCTGCCGGTTTACGCCACCTCGCAAGTCTTTACGGGTAACGACAACGTGCTGGCCAACTACGACTTGAGCGGCGTCCATTTTGTCGACATGCCATGGCTGTTGCAGCCCGACCACCCGGCCGTGATGATCTATCCGCGCCCCAACCCGCCGCTTTCAGCTGCCCGTGAGCGACTTTACGCATTGGGAATAGATTCCTTCCGTCTGATTGAATTGCTGATTGCCGGCAATCTCAATACCGATTTGCCCTTGGACGGGGTAAGCGGTCAAATCCGGCTGAATGGACACAACTTCGAACGCACTGCGGTTCCCGCCGTGTTTGCCCAAGGACGCGCACAACTGGCCGACGCACCAGCCGCTGCCACGCCTGCCCCACTGATGTTTCCCGGCCAGCCAACCACCCAGCCATGATCACTCAGGGCGCACAGGCCGAACAACTGGCTGTGCAATATCTGCAACAGCAGGGCTTGAGATTGATCGAACAAAATTATCGCGGCCGTTTTGGCGAGATCGATTTGATCATGCAGGATGGAACAACGCTGGTATTCATCGAGGTGCGCTTGCGAAGCAATGCCGGTTTTGGCGGTGCGGCGGCAAGCATCGACGCGCGCAAGCAGCATCGCATTGTCAGCACCGCACAACAATATCTTGCCGATCTCGCACGGATCCCGGCATGCCGCTTCGATGTTGTGCTGATGGACGATATGGAAGGGCGCAGCATACAATGGCTCAAGAATGCGTTCGATGCCTGATTCGGTTAATATTCGCGTTTACCGATTACGCAACGGCCCATCATGGACATCAACACACGCATCATCAAGCATTTCAAGGACAGCGCGGAGATCAAGCTGAAGGTAAAGGATGGGCTGGCAAGACCCATCGCCGACAGCGCGCAAATCTTTTTCGACTGCGTCACCAACGACGGGAAAATTCTGTGCTGCGGCAATGGCGGCTCGGCGGCCGACGCCCAGCATTTTGCGGCAGAATTGCTTAACCGTTTTGAAAAAGAGCGTCCCGGCCTTGCCTGTGTTGCGCTGACCACCGACAGTTCGGTGCTGACGTCGATTGCCAATGATTACGACTACAACCAGATTTTTTCGAAGCAGGTTCGTGCGCTGGGGCTGCCCGGCGACAGCCTGCTGGCGATTTCCACCAGCGGCAATTCGCCGAATGTGGTTGCGTCCATCCACGCGGCCCATGAACGCGATATGCGCGTGATCGCGCTGACCGGACGCGATGGCGGTGAAATGGCCCGCGCGCTGGTTGACGGCGATGTATTGATTTGCGTTGATACACAAAGCACAGCGCGCATCCAGGAAGTGCATTTGCTCACCCTGCATTGCCTGTGCGATATCATCGATTTTCTTCTGTTGGGGGAATAATCGTGCGTGCCGCTTCCCCGTTGTTGGCTAAAATGGCACGGCATCATGATCTGCCTCATCAACCTTGCCGAGGCGGATGCCGAAGTCACCGGTACCACTCGATGGGTACTGCGCATAATCAGGCTGTTTGACTACCCGGACACAATGTATCCCTCACCCGCTTTTGAACGCAAAATATGCCCGGCCGGCGATCTGGCCGCACGGGTAGCCGCGCTGCCTCGCCCGCTGGTATTCACCAACGGATGTTTCGACGTGCTGCATCGCGGACATGTAACCTATCTCGCGCAGGCACGCGCACTGGGCGAGTCGCTGATCATCGGCGTGAACAGCGATGCCTCGGTGAAACGCCAAGGCAAGGGCGACGACCGGCCGATCAATTCCGAACAGGACCGCATGATGGTACTTGCGGCGCTGGAATCGGTCAGTCTGGTGGTAAAGTTCGACGAGGACACCCCGTTGAATCTGATCCTCGCCAGCAAACCCGACTTGCTGGTCAAGGGCGGCGACTGGCGTACAGAAAGCATTGTAGGCGCCAGCGAAACGCAAAGCTGGGGCGGCACGGTGCACAGCATCCCCTTTTTGCACGAACGTTCAACAACCGCGTTATTGAAAAAGATTCGCTCACTATAAGCCATGACAGAACAACCCACTGAAATCACCCTGCACCAGCAATCGCGCGAACTGGAAATCGCTTTCGCTGACGGTTTGCGCAGCAAGCTGTCCTTTGAGTTTTTGCGCGTGAATTCGCCGTCTGCGGAAGTGCGCGGCCACGGTCCGGGACAGGAAGTGCTGCAGGTGGGCAAACGCAATGTGAAAGTGCTGAACATCGAACCGGTGGGCAGCTATGCGATCAAGATCGACTTTGACGACGGCCACGACAGCGGCCTGTACAGCTGGGAATACCTGCGGCACCTGGGTGAGCATCGGGATAAAATCTGGCAGCAATATTTGCATCGCATGAATGAAGCGGGCGCTTCGCGCGATCCGCTTTAATACCTTCAACCACCTCCCGCAAGAGTGAGAGGGCACTAGAACAGGAGCGAAATAATGGCGGATACCCATTTCGGTTTCGAGACCGTTGCAGAGGAAGAAAAGGCCAAAAAAGTCGCCGGCGTGTTTACTTCCGTCGCGAGCAAATACGACGTGATGAACGACCTGATGTCCGCAGGCCTGCATCGCCTGTGGAAGCGCTACGCGGTCAGCGTCAGCGGCGTGCGCAAGGGACAGCGCGTGCTGGACGTGGCGGGCGGCTCGGCGGATTTGTCGCGACTGTTCCTGAAGGAAGTCGGCGATACGGGGCAGGTCGTGCTCACCGACATCAACAACGCGATGCTGCGCGTCGGCCGCGACCGCCTGCTAGACGAAGGCATCGCCACACCGACCACGCAGTGCGACGCCGAACATCTGCCGTTCCCCGACAATTATTTCGACTGCGTCAGCATCGCTTTCGGCCTGCGCAACGTTACCCACAAGGACGCCGCGCTGCGCGAGATGTGCCGCGTGCTCAAGCCCGGCGGCCGCGTGATCGTGCTGGAATTCTCCAAGGTCGCCAAACCGCTGGAAAAGGCCTACGACCTTTACTCCTTCAAACTGCTGCCCAGGATGGGAAAACTCATCGCGGGCGACGCGGATAGCTACCGCTACCTCGCCGAATCGATCCGCATGCATCCGGGGCAGGAAGAATTAAAAACAATGATGGAAGAGGCGGGACTGGAGCGCGTCGAGTACTTCAACCTGACGGGCGGGGTAGTGGCAGTGCATCGGGGGTATAAACTCTGAACTGAGACTAATAGCCACCAATAATCCATGTCAATTGTTTCCGGTAATGCCGAAATTCAATGTGTAAATTGCGATAGCAAATTTACCATTGATGCATTTGATCTCGATGTTAATGAGGTTGGAACAGAACAGAGAAATGGGGGCCGAGGTTTTTTATTTTGGCCAAACAGATTTCGCTTGCCCCAAATGCGGGAACAAGATTGAGGTTGAATATGAAGCTTCTGAGTATCCTTACGGAGTACCAAACTACGACGATATAAATGCCACAGGTGCGAGGATTATTCATGGATTTCAAGATTTGGATTTCCCATTCCAAGAAGAAATCTATTCCTTTGATGAGCAATCAAAGCTTTATCTTCCAGAAGAAAAGAAAATCATCACGGGAATTTCGTTAAGTATTTTAGGCATGATCAGGGAGCTAGCGAGGAACCCCCAACGTTTGTACCAAATCTCTCCAAGAAATTTCGAAGAAATAATTGCACACGTTTTTTCACGCAATGGATTTCAAGTTGAGTTGACCAAGCAATCAAGGGATGGCGGAAGAGACATTATTGCCATTAAATCTGATTTGGGAATTCCGTTGAAATATATTATTGAGTACAAACGTTACGCTTATAGCAATCCAGTTAGTGTTGGATTGGTAAGAAATCTTTATGGCGTTCAAATGCAAGAGGGAGCAAATAAATCCGTACTTGCCACGACCTCTCGTTTTACAACAGATGCTAAAGAATTTGCTGCTGCCACAAACACTACTCAGTGGGGGATGGCTTTGAAAGATTTTAATGATATATGCATCTGGTTAAATCACACCGTACAAGAATAATTGGTATTTAACATGCCCTATCCTTTTCGTGCGGTTAACTTGTTTCGGCTTATAAGATTTCAATCATCGGAGACACCATGAGCGGTTTACCCAAATGCCCCAAATGCAATTCTGAATACACGTACGAGGACGACAGCAACTACGTCTGCCCCGAGTGCGCGCATGAGTGGCCCAAGGATGCACCTGCCGAAAGCGGCGAGCAGCAGCGCGTGTACAAGGATGCCTTCGGCAACGTGCTTGCCGACGGCGACTCGGTGACGGTGATCAAGGATTTGAAGGTCAAGGGTTCGTCGTCGGTGGTGAAGGTCGGCACCAAGGTGAAGAGCATCAGGCTGGTCGAGGGCGACCATGACATCGACTGCAAAATCGACGGCATCGGCGCAATGCAGTTGAAGACCGAATTTGTGAAGAAGGCCTGACGGTGTTTCTGAATTTGACTGAGCGGGGTTGGCGATGAGTGGCTGGGGTTGTCCGCACGAAGTCGATAACAAGTGCCAGCGCGTGAACAATCTTCCGTGCGATCCGGGCATGAAGGGCTGCGTGCTGTTCGGGCGCTTCCGCTTCGCCGACGAGAGCAAGAACCGCCCGAAGAAAAAGCCCGCCAGCAAGACTGCGCCGCCCTTGCATGATGACGAATATTCGAAGCCAGAATAAGGCGCGACGCTTGACCGACGCTGCGCAGTTTCACATTGCATTATCCCGCTTCACCACTCCGGATCGTCGCGACTTTGTGCGAATGTATGCGGGAATATAAACTTACTTCGCGCACCATTCGTGTTTTTCATGCAAAATAAGGCCCTGTCTGTCTAATCGTCACCTCTCCCGGAAATGAACCGTTCGACATGTCGCAACGCGTAGAAAAACTTGCTGTCCTGTTCGCCGATATTTGCGGCAGCACTTCGCTTTATGAAAATCTTGGTGACGACCGTGCGCGCAGGCTGATATTCCAATGCATCAACACCATGGCCGAAAGTATTTTTGCCTGTCAGGGTACGCTGATAAAAACAATAGGCGACGAGATCATGGCCACCTTCCCGAGTGCTGAAGCCGCCTTTCATGCCGCTTGTTCCATCAGGGAAGCGGTGGAAAACAACCAGTCCGCGTGGGCATATCCGCTGCACATTCGTGTCGGATTTAATTATGGCCCGGTTATCAAAGAGTCCAATGATGTGTTCGGTAACACGGTCAACGTCGCCTCGCGTGTTTCTGCGGTAACGCGGGCGGGCCAGGTCATGGCGACTCAAGCGGTGTATGAGGCTTTGCCTCCCGACTTGCGCAGCAAAATGCGCCAAATCCTGCGTGCCGAATTGAAAGGCAAGCAAGACCGACTCGACCTTTACATGGTTAATTTTGAGCAGGCAGATACGCGAAGCACTCGCATCGGTATGCCTGCATACCGCAAGTCTCCGGACAATATCGATGAAATGATTTTGCGCTATCGCGGGCGCTCGATCAAGGTCAACAAGGAGTGCAGAAGCGTGGTATTGGGGCGGGACGAAACGTGCGATCTTGTTGTACAGAATGAGCTTGCCTCACGCTTGCATATTCACATCGAATTGCGTTTTGGAAAATTCATCATCGTTGACCAGAGCACCAATGGAACTTATGTCCGCTTCGGCGACGGTCATGTGGCGCACATCACCCGCGAGGAAATTTTCCTGCAAGGAAAGGGTTCTATCAGTCTCGGCCAGTCATTTGCAGACAATCCTGACGATGTGGTCGAATTTTCAATTTTGTCTTTCAATGTCAAACACCCGCATGCATAGCTTCTTTGCAGCATTTTCTTGCAAAGCCGTCTGCGGACAAAATACTTCAGAAATACCCGCTGGATGCCGGTTCGGCGCGAACGATACGCGCGGCATGTGATTGTCCATGATCGCGTCACATGCATCCTACCAACCGCCGCGCGACTGCGGCCTGGACATTGTCTACTGTGACAAATCGCTATTGGTGGCAAACAAACCGGCCGGGCTTCTTTCGGTGCCGGGTCGCGGTCTGGAAAAATCGGACAACCTGACGACCCGCATTCAGAAAGAGTATCCGGATGCACGCAGTGTGCACCGCCTGGACATGAGCACCTCGGGTTTGCTGGTATTTGCCCGTGGCGCAGATATGCATCAGCGGCTTTCCTGTTTGTTCCGTGAACGCGCAGTAATGAAGAGTTATATCGCGATCGTGGCAGGACGGGTAGTGACCCATTCGGGCGAAGTAGATCTGCCGCTAGCCTCCGACTGGCCGAATCGTCCGAAGCAGAAGGTGGATTTTGCGGCCGGCAAGTCCTCGTTGACGCGCTACCGCCTGTTGGCGCATACGGAAAGTCCTTATCAACCCTCCATCCGTCCTGGCAAGCAGGTCCTTGACGCCAGTCGCGTCGAACTCGAACCCGTAACCGGGCGCACACATCAGTTGCGTGTGCACATGGCGGCTATCGGGCATCCGGTACTCGGCGATGGACTGTATGGGGGAAACACCGGCAGTGGCGCGACCCGGCTGCTGCTTCACGCACGCAAGCTGAGTTTCATCCACCCATTACGCCCCGAGTTGCTGACCCTGACAGCCGAACCGCCGTTTTGACTCATCACGATAGACGCAAGGATTCGCACTTGACCTGGCCATGCCTGGAAATTTTCCTCTTTGGATGGACGGATATTCAAGCGCAACCGTAGGTTCAGCTGCCGGTGTTATACTCTCGGGCGATTGGTTTTATCCATCCGAAGAGATATCCATGAATTGCTTCTTGCCATAATTCCATCGTGTTCGCCCACCCTTCCGTACTGGTACTGAATCACCTGCTTGCCCAGAACAGCTGGGCATTGCCTCGGCTTGCGCGCCATTCTGGCAAGACAGCGCGGTTCGACATCGCGCCGTTTTCATTTTCCTGCAGGATATCGGAGGATGGTTCGCTCCAGGGTATAAGTAACGCAACCAGCATTGATGCGCTTTGCGTGATCGCGCCCTCGCTGCTGCCGCGGCTAGCTGTGCATGATGAAAACGCGCATACCGAAATCCGCAGCGAAGGAGACACGGAACTGCTAAAGGAAATCTTTTTTCTGTCGCGCAACCTGCGCTGGGATGCGGCTGAAGACCTGAGCAGCATCACCGGCGATATCGCTGCGGAGCGCGTCGTGAAAACCGCTCACAGCGCGCGGCAACAGTTGCACGATTCTGCAGAAAATCTGTTTAAGGCGGCAGCAGAATACCTGACGGAGGAACGCCCGCTGCTGGCCAAACCCCGGCAAGTATCCGCGTTCATGCTGGAGGTGGATACGTTGCGCGACGATCTGGCGCGACTGGAACAGCGCATCAACCGCTTGTCTGCGGCACAAAAGAACTGATCATGCGCATATTCCGTCTGGTCAAAATCGTCGTGGTGGTGCTGCGTTTCGGGCTCGATGAGTTCCTGCTCGCCCATGAGCGGGTGCGCTGGATGCGCGTTCCGCTGAACCTGATGCTGTTCCTGCGCAATACTTCCAACCCGCGTGCGGTGCGGTTGCGCCATGCTCTTGAAAATCTCGGTCCGATCTTCGTCAAATTCGGGCAAATGCTGTCAACGCGCCGCGACTTGATGCCGGCCGACATCGCCGACGAACTCGCCAAACTGCAGGATCAGGTTCCGCCATTTCCTTCAGTGCAGGCCGTTGCGTTGCTGGAAGCCGCATATCGAAAACCTTTGCAGCAGGTATTTAAAAGCTTTGAGCATATTCCGGTCGCCAGCGCATCGGTCGCGCAAGTGCATTTTGCAGTACTGCCGGACGGCCGTGATGTTGCGGTCAAAATTCTGCGTCCCGGCATCACCAGCATCATCGCCCACGATGTTGCGCTGATGAAAGTAGCGGCCGACTTGATCGAGTGGTTGTGGGCGGACGGCCGCCGTCTCAAACCGCGCCAGGTGATCACCGAATTTGAAAAGCACCTGGAAGACGAACTCGATCTGATGCGCGAGGCGTCCAATGGCAGCCAGCTCAGGCGCAACTTTGCCAATTCCCCGCTGCTGCTGGTTCCCGAGATGTATTGGGATTATTGCAGCACCGGCGTAATGGTGATGGAGCGCATGTATGGCATTTCTGTCAGCCAGGTGGACGAGCTGCACAATGCGGGAGTGGACATTCCGAGACTGGCGAGAAACGGGGTGGAGATTTTTTATACGCAGGTTTTCCGCGACGGGTTTTTTCACGCCGACATGCACCCCGGCAATGTTCAAGTCGCGGCGAACGGCCAGTATATCGCGCTGGATTTCGGCATCATGGGTACGCTGACCGATACCGACAAGCATTATCTCGCACAGAATTTCATCGCATTTTTTCGCCGTGATTACAAACGCGTCGCCGAGGTGCACATCGAATCCGGCTGGGCGCCCATGGCCACCCGCGTTGACGAACTGGAGACGGCTATACGCGCTGTGTGCGAGCCGATCTTCGACAAGCCGCTGCGCGAGGTTTCGTTCGGACGCGTGCTGTTGCGGCTGTTCCAGACTTCGCGCCGTTTTGGCATCGAAGTCCAGCCGCAACTGGTATTGCTGCAGAAAACGCTGCTCAATATCGAAGGGCTGGGCTTGCAGCTCGACCCCGAACTGGATCTGTGGAAAACCGCCAAACCGTGGCTGGAACGCTGGATGAGCGAACAGGTGGGCTGGCGCGGCTTTCTCAAATCATTGCGCACCGAGGCGCCAAACTACGCTACCGTATTGCCGCAACTGCCGCGTCTGTTGCACCACTATCTGGGAAACCATAGTGCGGGTCACAACGACGAACTATTGAACAGAATAATTTTACAGCAGCGGCGCTACAACAGGCTGCTGCTTGCGCTTGTTCTGTTGCTGCTGGGTTTTATCGGGCTTCAGTTGCTCAATGCATACACGGGCAGCGGAAATCCTTTCCAGAATTTGTTCTGATCCGCCAGCTATTCCCGGTCACTCGACCGTGACCGATTTGGCAAGATTGCGCGGCTTGTCCACATCCGTGCCTTTTTGCAGCGCGACGTAATAGGCCAGCAGTTGCAGCGGAATGGTGTGCAGGATAGGGCTTAAATATCCCGCGTGTTCGGGCATCTGCATGATGTGAATGCCGTCCGCTTCATTGATATGCGTATGCGCATCGGCGAACACGTACAATTCGCCGCCGCGCGCGCGGACTTCCTGCAGATTGGATTTCAGTTTTTCCAGCAGCGCATCGTTCGGCGCGACCGAGATTACCGGCATGTCCTTGTCCACCAGTGCCAGAGGACCGTGTTTCAATTCGCCGGCGGGATAGGCTTCGGCGTGTATGTACGATATTTCCTTGAGCTTGAGCGCGCCTTCCAGTGCAATGGGGTAGTGCAAACCGCGCCCCAGAAACAGCGCGTGGCGTTTGCTGGCAAACTGCTCGGCGAGTTTGGCGATTTGCGGTTCCAGATCCAGAACTTTTTGCACCGCCGCGGACAAGTGGCGCAACTCGTGAAGATGCTTTTGCTCCTGCTCCGGTGCCAGTCGTCCGCGCTGCTTGGCCAGCACCAGCGTCAGCATGAACAGCGCCGCAAGCTGGGTGGTGAAAGCCTTGGTCGAAGCCACACCGATCTCGGGTCCGGCGCGCGTAAGCATGCGCAGTTTGCACAATCTGACCAGTGCGCTTTCCGCCACATTGCAGATTGCCAGGGTATGGGTGTGGCCATTTGTCTTTGCATGGTTCAGCGCGGCCTGAGTATCGGCAGTCTCGCCGGATTGCGAGACCACCACCACCAATGTCTTCGGGTTGGGCACGCTGACGCGGTAGCGGTACTCGCTGGCGACTTCCACAGTGCAGCGAATGCCGGCTATTTCTTCCAGCCAATAGCGTGCGACCAGTCCGGCGTGGTAACTGGTGCCGCATGCCAGTATCAAAATGCTGTCGGTATCGGCAAAAGTCTCCGCTGCCTCCGCGCCAAAGATGCCAGGCACCAGCGACTGGCTGTTGCAAACCGACTCGAGCGTATCCGCCAGTGCCTGCGGCTGTTCGTGGATTTCCTTTTGCATGTAATGGCGGTATTCACCCAGCTGCACGCTTTCATTGCTGAGCTCGCTGACGTATACCTCCCGTTCCACACGCTTTGCCTTCGCATCGTAAATTTGGTAGCCGCTTCGTTTGACTTCGACCACATCGCCTTCCTCGAGATAGACGATTTTGCGTGTAACCGGCAACAAAGCTGACACATCCGATGCGATGAAATGTTCTTCGATGCCCACGCCCAGCAACAACGGACTTCCGCGCCGCGCGCAAATCATCTGATCGGGATTGTCCGCCGCGATAACGCCGACAGCGTAGGCGCCTACCAACTCTGCAAGCGATGCTTGTGTTGCCGCCAGCAATGTATTGCCGCGCGCGTAGTGGCTGTTTATCAAATGGGCGATGACTTCGGTATCGGTGTCTGATGCAAACTCATAACCCTCGGCGCTCAGGCGGCTGCGCAATGCCTCGTAATTTTCAATGATGCCGTTGTGCACTACCGCGACGTGATTTTTGCTGATATGCGGATGCGCGTTACCCTCGCTGGGCACGCCGTGCGTCGCCCAGCGGGTATGTGCAATTCCGATGTTTCCCTGGATGTTTGCGCATTTCCTGGTCAGGTCGGCGACCCGTCCGATGCTTCGTACGCGCTCCAATTGTCCGCCGTGCTCCACCACCAGGCCAGCCGAGTCGTAGCCGCGATATTCCAGACGTTGCAGCCCCTCCAGCAGGATAGGCACGACATTGCGCTGCGCCACTGCGCCTACGATTCCGCACATGTTATTTCTTCACTTTCTGCGGACGCTTCCAGTCCGGCTTGGTCGATTGGGTTTTGTTGTTCAGCGTCAGCCCGCCGGCCGGGGCATTTTTCCAAACCGTGGTGCCGGCGCCTATCGTTGCGCCCTTGCCCACCGTCACCGGTGCAACCAGTTGCGTATCCGAGCCGATGAACACATCGTCTTCGATGATGGTGCGATGCTTGTTTGCTCCGTCGTAATTGCAGGTGATCGTGCCCGCACCGATATTCACCCGGCTACCGACCGTGCTGTCTCCGATATAGCTGAGATGATTGGCCTTGCTGCCGGACGCGATTTCGCTGTTTTTGACTTCAACGAAATTGCCGATATGGACCCCGTCCTGCAGCCTGGTACCGGGACGCAGTCGCGCATACGGACCGATATGGCAGTTAGTTCCCACTTCGCTGCTGTCGATGTGGCTGTATGGTGCGATCTCGGTGCCGGCAGCGATATTGGAATTTCTGATCACGCTGTAAGCGCCCACCCGCACGGTGTCGCCCAGCCTCACATCCCCCTCGAAGATACAGCCGACATCAATCTCCACGTCGCGCCCGCAGTTCAATTTGCCGCGCACATCCATGCGTGCCGCATCGGCCAGTGTCACGCCCTGAATCAGCAATCGCGAAGCCTCGACCAGTTGCCAGGTGCGTTCCAGCACCATCAACTGCGACTTGCTGTTGATCCCGTGTATTTCCCACTCGTGGGCCGGTTGCACGGTATGCACTGCGACACCCTGCTGCACGGCCATGCTGACGATGTCGGTGAGGTAGTACTCGCCTTGAGAATTGTTGTTTTGCAACTTGGCCAGCCATCCGCGCAACATCTTTGTCGGCGCAAGCAGGATGCCGGTGTTCACTTCGCTAATCTCGCGCTGCTCCGGCGTAGCATCCTTTTCCTCGACGATACCCAGCACATCGCCCTGCGCATCGCGCACGATGCGCCCGTAGCCGGTGGGATTGGGCAAATGCACCGAGAGCAATACCAGGCCGTCGCCCGCCTGCAACATCTGGTGCAGGGTGCTGTGCTGGATCAGCGGCACGTCCCCATACAGCACCAGCGTGTTGCCGTCATCAACGAGGTGCGGCATTGCCTGCTGAACCGCATGACCGGTACCGAGCTGCGGCTCCTGGATGACAAACTTGGCAGTGTACTGCTGCATCGCCTGCGGCACGGCCTCGCCGCCGTGCCCGTACACCACACAGATTTGTCGCGGCTGGAGCGCGGACGCGCAATCCAGCACATGCTGCAGCAGCGGCTTGCCCGCCAGCGCGTGCAGCACCTTGGGTTTGTCGGAGTACATGCGCGTGCCTTTTCCGGCAGCAAGGACGACTATGTTTAACGGGGTCATGTTAGTCTTTCTTGGACAACACGATTATAAGGGAAAGCGGCAAAACGACCAGAGTATTAGTCGCAAATGCAAGCGGCTATCCGGTACGCAGCGCTTTCGTTTTGCTTTATCATTGAAATCAAACGGGCAAATATGCCCGGCTTTACCAGTTGGTGGGGCAGGTATGGCAAAGGCACATGAATCTCGTCATCTCAGCATTTTTATCAACCGGGATACCACTGACGTATATGATTTCGTCTTCAATCCGGAAAATTTCCCGCGTTGGGCATCCGGGCTGGGCAAATCGCTGAAGAAAGTTCATGACGGGTGTGTTGCCGAAACACCGGCAGGTTCGGTAAAGGTCAGGTTTACGGAGCGTAATGAATTTGGGGTTCTGGATCATTGGCTTACCCTTACGCCAGAGCAACAGATATATATCCCGATGCGTGTCATTCCCAACGGGGGCGGCTGTGAGTTCATTTTCACATTATTTCGTTTGCCGGATATGTCCGACGAGAAGTTTGCCTCGGACGCAGAATGGGTCATGCGCGACCTGGCTGCATTGAAAATGCTGCTTGAAGCAAAATGACGGGGTTGTTATGTTCCATTTGTTTCTGCCTCCCATTTGCGGCTTTTAATTCGACCTTGATATTTCACACGGTTCGCGGCACGATGCGCGTATGAAGACGCTTTTTCCATAGCCAGGCGATCATGACTTTCATCCGGGGGATTCTGGACCGTATTATTCTGGTGATCGGTGTCGTTGCGGCAGGATGCATACCCAGTTTTATCGCACAATATCGTCAGCGTGTTGGCGGTCAACTGAATCAAGTGTTGCAGGATATGGCGCCTTTCCAGGCGGTCGCCAATCAATTCCATCATGGCAGTCTTCAGGAGCTCATCAATTATCACCTGGCCAGCGCTGACCGGACTTTTCATGACGAAGGTGCGGCACTGCAGGGAATGGTTGATTCCGCCGAACAATTAAGGCAAGCGCTGGCAGCACTCAATACAGATTTGTTTCATCAGCTGGCTTATATGCTGACCAAGGCAGACCCGCTCATTGCGCGCGCAACCTGGGAAATATTTGCACCCGCCTTTAATTTGACTCCGCAGAGCGTCGTGTTTGCCCTTGTTGTCGGAATCGCCGTCTGGCTGGTGTTCCTCGCAGCCTGGATGCTGATTGAACGCCTTGCCAGGATACTGCTTGCCAGATAAGTTTGCGGCAAATGGATCCGACGTATTCCACGCACACCTTTCATGCATAACTATCCGATTGCCGCCTCGTCAATCAGGTTTGTTGTTTGAACGGACTTCGGTTATTCAATTCTTCCACATACTCCGATATGGCACCGGTTTCGTGCTGCAAAAAATTATCGATCGCGCGCGCAAACTCGGGATGTGCCATCCAGTGAGCCGAGCGGGTCGTTACCGGCAAAAATCCACGCGCCAATTTGTGCTCACCCTGCGCGCCGCCCTCGAATGTCTTGATGCCACGCGCGATACAAAACTCGATCGCCTGATAGTAGCAAGCCTCGAAATGCAAACCCGGATGGAATTCGAACGCACCCCACGAGCGCCCGTACAACACCTCTTTGGTGGCGATATTCAGCGCGCTCGCGATCGCACGGCCCTCGCGCATCGCAATCACCAGCATGGTGTTGTGCGGCAACGCGGCGCCGATCCGCTGAAAAAATTCATCGTTCAACGCGGGCGGGGAGTGATGTCTCTGGCGGGTATGGGCATAACACGAGGCAAAGAAGGCCCACTGCTCCGCCGTGGCGTTATCACCGGTGATGCATTGCAATTCAATGCCCGCCTCGCTCACCCTGCGCCGCTCCTGCCTGATACGCTTGCGCTTGTCGCGGCTCAGTGCGGCCAGGAATTCGTCAAAGTCCCTATACCCGGGATTTTTCCAGTGGAACTGCACATCCTGACGCAGCATCATGCCCTGTTGCTGCATTAACAGCGTATCTGCTTCATCGGGAAACAGGCAGTGCAGAGATGACACGCCGGATTCTTTTGCGAATTCCAGCGCGGCGCTCAGCAGCAATTTGCGCACTTCACCCCGGTCCGGGCCGGGCGCCGCCAATAGCCGTTTCCCGGTTACCGGCGTAAAGGGCACCGCGCACACCAGTTTGGGGTAATAGCGCAGCCCGTGCCGGCGATAGGCATCGGCCCATGCCCAATCGAACACGTGCTCGCCATACGAGTTCATCTTCAGGTATAGCGGCATCGCACCTTGCAGTCGGCCATCCTGCCACAGAGTGATAAATTGCGCCTGCCAGCCGAACTGCGCCGAGACACACCCGCTTTGTTGCAGGGCATACAAATAGGCATGTGAAACAAACGGATCATCCCCTGCCAGCGCGTCCCACGCCGCCGCGTCAATTTCCGCAAGATTCTCGATGATCTTCAGGGTGGGTGCATTCATGGGGTTCTAACCTGTGACGGCATATTCTACAATGTGCCCCGAATTTACCAGAATATTTCCATGAAGCCTTACGCCGAATCCAGTGAAAAGAACAAGGGGCCCATCCTTGCCGTCCTAAAGGAGATTTTCGCCGAACGCAAGCGGGTGCTGGAAATTGCCAGCGGCACCGGCCAGCACGCCGTATATTTTGGCCGTGAATTGCCGCATTTGACCTGGCAACCCTCAGAATTGGCCCGCAACCTTGCCGGCATACAGGCCTGGCTGGACGAAGCACGATTGCCCAATGTGTTGGCTCCGCTGGCCATCGACGTGAACGACATGCACTGGCCGGTTGCATCGGTGGACGCAATCTTCAATGCCAATACGGTGCATATTATCTCGTGGCCTGAAGTCGAGCGCCTGTTCGCGCATATCGCGCGCGTCATCGAGCCGGGTGCCTGCGTGTGTCTCTATGGGCCATACAATTACGGCGGAAGCTTCACTTCCGAAAGCAATGCCCGTTTCGACGCATGGCTGAAGGAGCGCGACCCGAACAGCGGCGTGCGTGATTTTGAAACGGTCAACCAGCTTGCCGCATCTCACGGTCTGGACTTGCTGCGCGATATCGCCATGCCTTCCAATAACCGCATGCTGGTTTGGCGCACTGGTGAAAGTGCCTGATCGGCCAATAAAAAAGCAGCCGAAGCTGCTTTTTTATTTCCCAACGCCGGAAAGCTAATGTCCGTTCTGCTTGCGCAACTGCTTGATTACTGCAAGTTGTGCAATCGCTTCAGCCAATTCGGCCTGGGCTTGTGCATAGTCGATATCCGAGATGCGATCCTTCATTGCTTCCTCTGCATCTTGTTTGGCTTGTTGCGCGCGTACTTCATCCAGATCGCCGCCGCGAATCGCGGTGTCGGCCAGAATCGTCACGACACCGGGCTGTATTTCAAGCATACCGCCTGACACATAGATCAGCTCTTGCTGTTCGAGGTCCGGCCGTTTGATCCTGACTGAGCCCGGTTTGATACGGGTCATCAACGCGGTGTGACCCGGATATATACCCAGTTCGCCCATCTCCCCCGGGACCACGACCACTTCTGCCAGTCCTGAGAAAATCGACGCTTCAGCGCTTACAACATCAACATGTACGGTCATTGCCATGGTTGTTGCCCCCATTCCTACTGCAGTGTCTTGGCTTTTTCAACCGCTTCTTCGATGCCGCCGACCATGTAGAAAGCCTGTTCCGGCAAATGATCATATTCGCCGTCAACAATGCCCTTGAAACCCTTGATGGTTTCTTTCAGTGTGACGTACTTGCCCGGGCTGCCGGTAAACACTTCCGCCACATGGAAGGGCTGCGACAGGAAGCGCTGGATCTTGCGCGCGCGTGCCACAGCCATTTTGTCTTCGGGGGCCAATTCGTCCATACCCAGAATCGCGATGATGTCACGCAATTCCTTGTAGCGCTGCAAGTTGGCCTGGACTTTGCGCGCCACGTTGTAATGCTCTTCGCCCACCACCAGCGGATCGAGCTGGCGGGACGTGGAATCCAACGGATCAACAGCCGGATAGATGCCCAGCGAAGCGATGTCACGGGACAAAACAACGGTGGAATCCAGGTGCAGGAAGGTGGTGGCCGGAGCGGGATCGGTCAAATCATCCGCCGGTACGTAAACCGCCTGCACGGAGGTGATCGAGCCCACTTTTGTGGAGGTGATACGCTCTTGCAGACGGCCCATTTCTTCAGCCAGCGTCGGCTGATAACCCACTGCGGATGGCATGCGGCCCAACAGCGCGGAAACTTCGGTTCCAGCCAGGGTGTAGCGATAGATATTGTCGACAAAGAACAGGATGTCACGGCCTTCATCGCGGAATTTTTCAGCCATGGTCAGGCCGCTCAATGCCACGCGCAAACGGTTGCCCGGTGGTTCATTCATCTGGCCGAACACCATGGCTACTTTGGATTCGGAAAGTTTTTCCAATTTGATTACGCCCGCTTCCGACATCTCATGGTAAAAATCGTTACCTTCGCGGGTACGTTCGCCCACACCCGCGAACACCGACAAGCCCGCGTGTTCCTTGGCGATGTTGTTGATCAATTCAAGCATGTTTACGGTTTTGCCCACCCCCGCACCGCCAAACAGACCGACTTTTCCGCCCTTGGCGAATGGGCACACCAAGTCTATAACCTTGATGCCGGTTTCCAGCAAATCGACCGATGGAGACAACTCGTCGAATTTCGGCGGATTGGTATGGATCGGCCGTTTTTCCTCGCACTGGATCGGGCCGGCATCGTCGATCGGGCGGCCCAGCACGTCCATGATGCGGCCTAATGTGCCCAAACCTACCGGGACCAAGATCGGGTTGCCGGTATTCGCTACTGCCATACCCCGTTTCAGGCCATCCGAAGATCCCATCGCAATGGTGCGCACGACGCCATCACCCAGCTGTTGCTGCACTTCAAAAGTCAGACCGGTTTCCACTACCGAACCGGTATCCCCCTGCAGCGTCAACGCGTCATATACCCTGGGCATTTGATCACGTGGAAATTCGATGTCAACCACCGCACCGATACACTGAACAATTTTTCCTTGACTCATTTTGCCTTCACTCATTTTTGAGTTACCCCGTCTAAATTAATATTCTCTGCTGCAAATTATTTGGTCAACCAACTGCCGCGGCACCGCTGCAAATCTCGGAGATTTCGCGGGTAATGGCTGCCTGGCGCGCTTTGTTATATACCAGCTTAAGATCTGCTATTACATCCTTCGCATTATCAGATGCCGCTTTCATCGCCACCATGCGCGAGCTTTGCTCGGATGCCATGTTTTCGACCACGGACTGATAAACCAGAGACTCGATGTACCGCACCAGCAGTGCATCGATCACCTGTTTGGCATCCGGTTCATAAATATAATCCCAGCTGCCCTCGGCGGTTCCAATCTGCTCCCCGCTAAGCGGCAGCAGTTGCTCCATGCACGGTTCCTGCTTCATGGTATTTACGAAATGGTTGTAGCTGATATGGATCGCGTCGATTTCGCCCGCAGTATAGGCATCCAGCATCACTTTCACAGCGCCGATCAACTTGTCGATGTGCGGCGTGTCTCCCAATCCGTTCAGGCTGGATTTTACCCTGGCGCCAATGCGAGACATGAATCCAATGCCCTTGTTGCCGATAGGGCAGACCTGGATACCCTTTCCCTCGCCTTCCCACTCTTTCATGCGGTTCACTGCAAGCCGCAACACGTTTGTGTTCAGTCCGCCGCACAATCCTTTATCCGATGTCACAATAATCAGGCCGACATTCTTGATACCGTCTCGTTTTACCAGGAACGGATGCCTGTATTCCGGATTGGCACGCGAAAGATGCGCGGCAACATTGCGAATTTTTTCCGCATAAGGACGGGACGCACGCATGCGATCCTGTGCTTTGCGCATTTTGGCGGCGGCAACCATTTCCATGGCGCGCGTGATCTTTCGCGTATTTTCTACACTCTTGATCTTTGTGCGTATCTCTTTACTGCCGGCCATTTCTCACCCCGTCCTAGTAAACAGCTGTCGTTTTGAATTTCTCGATCGCTGCGGACAATAGTTTTTCATTGTCTGCGTTCAATTCCTTGCTGGATTCGATCGCGTCCAGCAAGCTTTTGTCATTGGATCGCAGATAATCATGCAGAGCGGACTCGAACGCCAGCGCCTTAGGCACCGGCACATCATCGAAATAGCCCTTGTTAACAGCAAACAGGGTTACCGCCATTTCGGCAACCGACAACGGTGCATATTGCAGCTGCTTCATCAACTCGGTAACCATACGACCGCGCTCCAACTGCTTGCGTGTCGCTTCATCAAGGTCGGAGGCGAATTGCGCGAAGGCTGCCAATTCGCGATATTGCGCCAGTGCGAGACGAACACCGCCACCGAGTTTCTTG
>CAZCKZ010000005.1:0-1612 GCA_964499395.1 uncultured Gallionella sp.
TTCCGTCAACTCGCCGCCGATGCTGTCTTTCATTTTCCCCAGCAATTCGCCGGCCTGTTCGGCGTGCTTGTCGATGCTGACACGGAATCCCAAACCGAATTCGGCATTGTCCTCGAACAACGAGTTGCTCCACGCCGGGCCGCGTCCGTCGCCATTCTTGCAATACGGGGTGGTGGGGAGGTTGCCGCCGTAAATCGACGAGCAGCCGGTCGCGTTGGCCACCACCATGCGGTCGCCGAACAACTGGCTGGCCAGCCGGATATACGATGTTTCGCCGCAGCCAACGCAAGCCGACGGGAACTCGAACAGCGGCTGCATCATCATCGCGCCCTTGATCGTGCTGGCTTTCAATTGGGTGCGGTCATACTCGGGCAGACTGAGGAAGAAATCGAAGTTCGCGCGCTCCTGTTCGCGCAGCGGCATCATCGGCCGCATTTCCAGCGCCTTGTGTCCATCGACCTTGGAGACTGCCGGACAGATGTCCACGCAAAGCGTGCAACCGGTGCAGTCCTCGGGCGCGACCTGATAGCTGATGTGCATGCCCTGTTCGAAGTCCTTGCCCTTGACCTGCACATGCTTGAACGTCGGCGGCGCATCCTTCGCCATGTCTGCCGGAAACAGCTTGCTGCGTATGGCCGAGTGCGGACAAACGAACGGACATTTGCCGCAGTGTATGCATAACTCTTCATCCCATACCGGTATCTCCTGGGCCAGGTTGCGTTTGTCCCACATCGCGGTGCCGGAGGGCCAGGTGCCGTCGTTCGGCAGCGCGCTCACCGGCAGGCGGTCGCCGCGCCCGGACATGATCTCGGCGGTGACCTTGCGCACGAATTCCGGCGCGAAAGCGGGCACGGCCTCCGGCATATAGTGGGTGCTGCTGACTGTGTCCGGAACAACAACTCTGTGCAGGTTGGCAATGGTCTCGTCGATCGCCTTCCAGTTGGCCTCGACCACCGCCTGACCTTTCTTGCCGTAGGACTTTTCGGCGGCATGCTTGATCTTCCCGATCGCCACATCGCGCGGCAACACGCCGGAAATCGCAAAGAAGCAGGTCTGCATGATGGTGTTGATGCGGTTGCCCATGCCGGTTTGTTTCGCGATCGCATAGGCATCGATCACATAGCATTCGATCTTCTTGTCCAGTATCTGCTGCTGCATCCTGTGCGTGAGGGATTGCCACGCCCGGTCCGGCGGTGTCGCTGTATTGACCAGGAACACCGCGCCTTCAGCCGCGTGGTCCAGCATCTCGTAGCGTTCCAGAAATATGGGCTGATGGCAGCCGATGAAGTTCGCCTCGTTGCCGGCGATCAGGTAGGGAGAATGGATCGGTCTGGGCGAGAAGCGCAGATGCGAGATGGTCGCGGCACCCGCTTTCTTCGAATCGTAAACAAAATATCCCTGGCCGTAGAGATCGGTTTCCTCGCCCATGATCTTGATGGTGTTCTTGTTGGCGCCCACCGTGCCGTCCGAGCCCAGGCCGTAGAACATGCAGCACATCACACCCTGACCGGTGTCGGTTCTGAAATCTGCATCCCAATCCAGGCTGGTGTGGCTCAGGTCGTCGAAGATGCCGATCGTGTTGCCGTAGCTCTTCGACATCTTGCGCCCGTCG
>CAZCKZ010000005.1:1622-19217 GCA_964499395.1 uncultured Gallionella sp.
CCGCGCATCCCGCCCTGGGCGGAATCGGTGCGGACCTGTCCATCCCCTTCCAGACTGGAGTGGCTGAGGTCGGCGTAGCTGCCGATCGGCACCGGGTGTTTCGGCTGGTCCTTCTTCAGTTCGTCGAATACGCCCCTGGCCATCCCCGGCGTGAATTCCTTGGAAGACAGGCCATAGCGCCCGCCCACGACGCGCGGAAACGTGCCGAACTTGTCCGCGCCGGTGGCGTGTGCTTCGCTGATCGCCGTGACTACATCCTTGTAGAGCGGCTCGCCGTCTGCTCCAGGCTCCTTGGTCCTGTCCAGCACGGCGATGCTTTTCGCGGTCGCCGGAATGACCTTGAGCAACTCGTCCGCCGCGAACGGGCGGAACAGCCGCACTTTCACCACGCCCACCTTTTCGCCATGATGATTGATGTGGTCGACCACTTCTTCCACCGCTTCAGCGCCGGAACCCATCAGCACGATCACGCGATCGGCATCCTGCGCGCCGGCATATTCATATATGTGGTACTGTCGTCCGGTCAGCCCGGCAAACTTGTCCATGGTTCGCTGCACGATCCCGGGCATGCGCTCGTAAAATGGATTGACCGACTCGCGCGCCTGGAAATACACGTCCGGGTTTTGCGAAGTGCCGCGTATGAACGGATGGTCCGGCGTCAGCGCGCGTGTCCGGTGCGCGAACACCAGCTTGTCGTCTATCATTTTCCGCACCACTTCGGCCGGCACCTGCTCGACCTTGGCGACTTCGTGCGAAGTGCGGAAACCGTCAAAGAAATGCAGGATCGGCACGCGCGCTTCCAGCGTTGCCGCCTGGGCGATCAGCGCCATATCCATCGCCTCCTGCACCGAATTGGAGGCGAGACAGGCAAAGCCGGTCGAGCGTGCCGCCATCACGTCGCCATGGTCGCCGAAAATCGACAGGCCCTGGGCGGCCAGCGAACGCGATGCGACGTGCATCACGAAGGGCGTGAGCTCTCCGGCGATCTTGTACATATTGGGGATCATCAGCAGCAAGCCCTGCGATGCGGTAAAGGTGGTCGCCAGCGAGCCGGTTTGCAGCGCGCCGTGTATCGCGCCGGCCGCGCCGCCCTCGCTCTGCATCTCGACGACTTCCGGAACCGTACCCCAGAGATTCCTGATGCCCTGGGACGACCATGCATCGGCATATTCGCCCATCGGCGAAGAAGGGGTGATCGGATAAATCGCGATCACTTCGTTGGTCATGTGGGCGATATAGGCGGCGGCTTCGTTGCCGTCGATCGTAACCATGCGCGCTTGTGACATCTGGCACCTCCCCCGTAATCCTGGCTAGAAGTTCATATTGGACAGCATATACCTTTTCGCATTGCCATGCTCTGACGAGCACGTTGATTTCAAGTACGGTTTGATTGCAAAAAGGTGGCGAGCCATCCCTGCTCAGGACTGTTTCGGATTGCGCTGCTCCTTAGGATTGCGCTGATCGGGGCGCAAATGCGGGCCCAGTATTTCCTCGGCGGCATCGCCATCCACCGGTTGGCCGGCGGCGTCGACCAGCGGCTGATCATAATCGTTCCAGCCGCGCACGCCGGTCTTGAGCGAGACCACACGGGTGTAACCCATCTGCTGCATCACGTCCGCGACGAGAGCCGAGCGGTAACCGGAGCGGCAGATCACCACGATATCCAGCTCGCGGCCGGCGGCAAGCAAGGGCAGGGTCTCGTCGAAATCCCATTCGCAGGATTGTTCCAGTATCCCGCGCGGCACATTGATCGCGCCGGGGATACGCAACGCGGCAAACTCTGCCGCTTCGCGCACGTCGAGCAGCACGGGTTTGCTGCCCGCGGCCAGCTGCCTGCTCAGGTCCCAGGGCTGGATCTCTTTCACGCGCGTGAGCGCGTCGGCGACAAGTTCGGTGTAGCGTTTCATGCGGATTCCTTCACAAACAAGGCAATGGACTCGACATGCGAGGTATGCGGAAACATGTTCATCACCCCCGCGGATTTCAGCATATAGCCGCGCTGGACCAGTTCGGCGGCATCGCGCGCCAGTGTGGCGGGGTTGCACGAAACGTAAACAATCCGCTGCGGAGCACGCTCCCCGTTACCGACAACAATAGACCTGACCAGTTCCAGCGCACCGTCGCGCGGCGGATCGATCAGCAGCTTGTCGAATTCCCCCAGTCCGGCAAATCCGGCTTCCGTCATCGCGAACAGGTTCATCGCGGCAAACTTC
Organism: uncultured Gallionella sp.; assembly: GCA_964499395.1. Taxonomy (GTDB): domain Bacteria; phylum Pseudomonadota; class Gammaproteobacteria; order Burkholderiales; family Gallionellaceae; genus Gallionella. Next base: position 3,836 of record CAZCKZ010000005.1, read on the forward strand.
GCGTTGCCGGCCAGGCCGTTCAATTCGGCATTCTGTCTCGCACGTTCCACCAAAGCTTCGCTGCCCTCGATGCCCAGCACCAGCGCGCCGCTGCGCGCGATCGGCAAAGTGAAGTTTCCCAGGCCGCAGAAAAAGTCGGCGATGCGTTCGCCGGGTTGCGGGTCGAGCAGACGCATTGCGCGGCTGACCATCACACGGTTCAGCGCGCTGTTTACCTGGGTGAATTCGCTCGGCGCGAACGGCATGGTGATGCCGAATTCCGGCAGGCTGTAACTGAGCTGCGGCACGGACACGTTACCGCGCAGCGGCAGATTGCGGGCAGTGCCGCCAGCAGCCCCTTCACTGCTCTCTGTGTTCATCCGCCCTGACAGGGGCTGCTGTGAGGTTGGAGGGTGAAACGGGGCGATGGTGTCATAGCCCTTGGTTTGCAGCCAGAACTGGATGCCGTGCCGGTCGGCAAAGGCGCGCAGCGCGGTTTCATCTTCGCTGCTGGGTGCATCCATCACGCGCAATACCAGCACATCGACATGCTCGCCCACCGCCACTTCGATCTGCGGCACGCGATCGCGTATCGACAATCCGCCCACCAGATCGGCCAGCAACGGCAACAGCCTGGCGATCTTCGGCACGAGGATCTCGCAGTGCTGCATGTCGGCGACAAAACTGCTGCGCTTCTCGTGAAAACCGACCAGCGTCTTGCCCTTCTTGATGACATGCCTCACCGAAAGCCGCGCGCGCTCGCGATAACCCCAGGCCTGACCGTAGATCGGGCGCAACAGGGTTTCCGCCCTGACCTTGCCGATATGCCACAGGCTGTCTTCGAGGATGCGCTGCTTGACCGCGACCTGCGCCCTGGCGTCCAGATGCTGCATCGAACAGCCGCCACAAACGCCGAAATGCGCACACTTCGGCTGCACGCGCATAGCCGAGGACTTGTGTATCTGCGTGACCTGCGCAAGTTCGAACGAGGGCTTTTTGCGGTACGAGGAATAGCTCACCACTTCGCCGGTCAGCGCGCCCTCGATAAAGATCACCTTGCCTTCGGTGCGCGCGACGCCGCGGCCTTCCTGGTCGAGGGATTCAATGGTGACGGAGTTTTGCTGCGGTTTGCTTTCAGACATAAGGGAAACTTTCAACGCGTGTAGGAGCGGGCCATGCCCGCGATTGCCATTTTAGATTCGGGGTCGCTTCGACGGACTCAGGACAGGCATGGCCCGCTGCTACAGGTGGGTTATTTTGTGTTCATGCCAAGCGTTTAAGAATTCCCGCCAGTGCGGCTGATCAAGCTTGCCCAGTTCGGCGCGCACCAGATCGCATTCCTTCCTGTATCGCGCGGGCGTCAACACGCCGCGCATCAGCTGGAAACGTGCGAACACCAGATACGTGTTTGCCACATCGGTCTCGCAATAGTTGCGTATCTCGTCCAGTTTGCCCTGCTGGTACGCCTCCCACACCTTGCTGCCGTCCATGCCCAGCTTGCCGGGAAAGCCGATCAGCTTGGCCAGATCGTCGAGCGGGGCGTTGGCACGGCCGCCATACATCGCCAGCAGGTCCATCAGGTCGAGATGGCGCGTATGGTAACGGCTGATGTAATTGTTCCACTTGAATTCCCGGTCGTCCTCGCCCATGTCCCAGTAACGCGCACACTGGATGCCGTGGATCAGGCCGCGATAATGCAGCACCGGCAGGTCAAAGCCGCTGCCGTTCCACGACACCAGTTGCGGGGTGTATTTGTCGATGCCTTCGAAGAAGCGACGGATGATGGAACCCTCGTCCTCATCCAGATCACCGAGCGACCACACCTTGAAATTATCGCCCTCGCGCAGCACGCAGGAGATCGCCACGACGCGCTGGAGGTGATGCGGCATGAAGTCGCTGCCGGTTTTCTGGCGGCGCAACTGGAAGGCCATTTCAGCCACTTCCGCATCGCTGACGCGCGTATCCACTTCGTGCAGGGTGCGCAGCCCGGCGACGTCGGGTACGGTTTCGATATCAAAGACCAGGGTGGGATTCATCGTAAAAGTTGTTCAGGTATGTCCATCAGGAAAGGATTGTTGCACAAGTATATCCGGATGCAGACCCGCATCCGCTCCGGAAAATGGAATTCAGCGGCTATTTCTTTGCGGTGCCCCGATGAAATCGCGCCACGACGGAGATCAAAATGGCGATCTCCTGCTGGGTTAATTCCGGATAGGTTTCGCGCAAAGTCTGGCGTGCATACATGGTTAATGGTGAACCTGCCCAGCTTTGCGCCGGATCAAAGAACGGCGCGGTTATCCGGCACGCATTTTCAAAAATCAGGCGCAGATTGTGCTGGATACGGCGGTCTTTGTCGCCACCCACTTCGGTAACCGCTCTGGAATCATGATCGTCCATCTCGCCTTATCAACCTGGAACACGGCCGGCATTTGCACACATCGCCGCCCATCGAATACAAGGTACATGGCCCTGGATATATCCGGAAATCACGCGTACCGAAAACCAGCCAGCCCGGACGAACTTCCTTCGCTGCCGCTTGCCAGGGAGCTCATAGATGATCGCGGAGCCCTCCCCCGCGATTCTGTGCCATAACCGCCAGGCAGAACGTCTGCCTAGGCGTAGTTCTTCGCCACGAAATCCCAGTTCACCAGATTATTCAGGAAGGTCTCGACGAATTTGGGACGCAGGTTGCGATAGTCGATGTAATAGGCGTGTTCCCAGACGTCCACGCACAGCAAGGCCTTGTCGCCGGTGGTCAGTGGTGTACCGGCTGCGCCCATGTTGACGATGTCCACGCTGCCGTCGGCTTTTTTCACCAGCCAGGTCCAGCCGGAACCGAAGTTGCCCACCGCGGAGGTCTGGAAAGCTTTCTTGAATTCGTCGAGGCTGCCCCACTTCTTGTTGATCGCGTCGGCCAGTGCGCCACTCGGTGCGCCGCCGCCGTTCGGCTTCATGCAATTCCAGAAGAAAGTGTGGTTCGACACTTGCGCGGCATTGTTGTATACGCCGCCGGCAGGCGCCTTCTTGATGATCGCTTCCAGATCGAGGTTCTCGTACTCGGTGCCCTTGATCAGGTTGTTCAGATTGGTGACATAGGCCTGGTGGTGCTTGGCATAGTGGTATTCGAAGGTTTCCTTGGACATGTGAGGTTGCAGCGCGTCCATCGCGTAGGGCAGCGCGGGCAGTTTGTGTTCCATTGTTGTTCTCCTTGTGGGTAAGTATTGGAACGGTGAATTCTAGCCAATTACCTGACCGCAAACAATAGCCGATTAATTTAATCTGCTTTATAACGCCGTACACGAGATAACATTGCGGCCATGAGCAAGCACTTGCCCCGCTTCCTGTGCGATGAAATGCTCGGCACCCTGTGCCGCTACCTGCGCGCCGCCGGCTACGACACAACCTTCGCCAGCAACGGTGCGAGCGATGCCGAGTTGCTAAGACGCTGTCATGACGAAGGGCGCTATTTCCTGACGCAGGACACGCTGGTACGCGAACACAAGGCGGCCAACGGTATCGCGCTGATCCTGCCGAACACCAGTCTCGACAGGCTGGCCGAACGGGTCGGGGCGCATTACCGGCTCGACTGGCTGATCCGCTGCTTCACGCGCTGCCTTGTCGACAATACCCTGCTCGCCGCGGCGGACGAAGCGGCGACGGCAAAAGCGCCGCCGGATGCGCGCAAACCAGAAGAGCAGTTGCTGCATTGCCCCGAATGCGGGAGGGTGTACTGGCGCGGCTCGCACTACAAGCGCATGCGTGCGAAACTGACGGCGTGGCAGGCGGCTAGAACAAACTCCCCTGCCCGCTGAGATTTGGCCGGATGAATTTTTCCGTATCCAGCCCCATCTCTTCCCGATTCATCCCCAGCCGCTCGCAGGCTTTGCGGAAGCGCTGCGACAACAGGTCGGCGAACAACCCGTTGCCGCGAAAGCGCGAACCGAAATTCGGATCGTTCTCGCGCCCGCCGCGCATCTCGCGCAGCCTGCTCATCACATGTTCCGCCTTCAGCGGATAGTGCGTGCCTAGCCAATCCTTGAACAAAGCCTTCAGCTCGTATGGCAGGCGCAGCAGCGTGTAGCCCGCGCTGCGCGCACCGTGTTCATTCGCAAGCTGCAAGATATTTTCCATCTCCGCATCGGTGAGAAACGGAATCACCGGCGCGACGAACACGCCGCACGGCACACCCGCCTCGTTCAGCGCTTGTATCGCCCGCAACCTGCGCCGCGGCGAGGCGGCGCGCGGCTCCATCTTGCGCGCGACCTCGGCATCCAGCGTGGTGACGGAGATGAACACCTGCACCAGATCGTCCTGCGCCAGTTGCACGAGCAGGTCGATGTCGCGTTCGACCAATGAAGATTTGGTCACGATGGAAACCGGATGCCTGCATTCCGCCAGCACTTCCAGTATCTGCCGTGTGATCTTCCATTCGCGCTCGATCGGCTGGTAGGGATCGGTGTTGGAACCCAGCGCGATCGGCGAACAGCGGTAGGAAGGCTTGGCCAGTTCCGCGCGCAACAGCTTCGCCGCATCCGGCTTGGCAAACAGCTTCGTCTCGAAATCCAGCCCCGGCGAAAGATTCAGGTAAGCGTGCGAAGGCCGCGCGTAGCAATAGATGCAGCCGTGCTCGCAGCCGCGATAGGCGTTCAGCGAATAATCGAACGGGATGTCGGGAGACTTCTGGTGTTGCAGGACGCTCTTCGCCGTTTCCACCGTCACCGTCGTCCTGAACGGCGGCAGCGCTTCGTCCGCCGTGCCCCAGCCGTCGTCGGCACGCTCGCGCGCCACGCTCTCGAAGCGCCCCTCGATCTGCAACGTCGCGCCACGGCCTTTGGTTACTTCATGCTTCACACATAACTCCCGTTAAGAGAACGTTCGTTCTGTGCGAACTATAAAGCGCTGAAGGAGGCAAAGTCAAACTGAAAATGTTGCAAGAAACTGCTTCAACTGCCCGCAACCTTGCATCGCGGTGCAATACCGGGCTAGCCAACCTCGCTTAACATCCCATCCGCAAACAACAATGCACAGCGCACCGTCTTGCCTGCATACACGGCTTGCATCGCATCCCGATATTCCTGCATCTGTGCACGGTACGGTGCGGGGTCGGCAGTTTCGCCGGTCTTGTAGTCCAGCACCCACACCTCGTCGCCGAATTCCACCAGCCTGTCGATGCGCTTGATCTCGCCGCGCGCATTGACATAAGGCATTTCGTTGCTTGCACTGAGGTAGTGCCGCGGATCGAAGAAAAGTTGCAACGACGCATCCGCAAGCAATGCCTGCGCTTGTTGCCAAAGCGGGTCCATTTCGTTTGCAGGAATGCCACAACTTTGCTGTAGCCGCTCCCTCTCCCCTGGCCCCTCTCCCGCTGGCGGGCGAGGGGAAACTGTTGGGGCGAGGTGTTGCAGCAGCGCGTGCAGCCAGGTGCCGCGCTGCTGTTCCGGCGTGACGCGCAAAACATGTTTTCCGGTCGGCAACGGGCGCAGCAATGCGGCATCCACGTTCCCGGGTGATTGTTCCTGTTTGGCTGCAACGCTGTCCACCGCAACCAGCAGCGGATTTGCGTCCCGCTTCGCTGCATGCGCGATCCGCCCGTACCAGGAAGTCTCCGCCGCCTCGCCATTGCCGCTGACCAGCAGCGCCTGTTTGGCGCGCGTCATCGCGACATACAGCAGGTTCATTTCTTCGCGCCGCGCATAGGCCTCGTCGGCATCGAAGTAATGCGCGCGCTTCGCGCCGCGTCCGCGCTTGTCGCTGTACAGGGAAAAGTGCGCCGGACTTGGTGCGTTGGGCTGCCAGTCGAGCAGCACGCTGTAGCTGTCGGTTTTGTTCTGCGTATCGTTGGTATCCAGCAGCCACACGATGGGCGCTTCCAGTCCCTTGGCCTCATGCACCGTGTAGATGCGCAACGCGTTGCCAACCTCGCCCACCCTGCCCTCGTCCGGCGATTCGTTTTCCGCCGCGCGCAATTCCCGGAGTTCGGCAAGGAAGCGCGGCAGGCTGGGGTAGCGCCCGGCATCCACATTGAGCGCGATCTCCATGAAGGCTTGCAGGTTGGCGCGCACGGTTTCATGAAGTTCGGCAGGCAGTGCCGCAGCATAGCGATGCAGCAGGTCGCCCTCGAAATAGATGCGGTCGAGCAGGTCGTGCACCGGCAGCTTGTCGGCCTGCGCCAGCCAGCTTTTCAGCAACTCGCGTGCACGCTGCAAGGCAGCGGATGGAGACTCCATTTTCTGGAGGCGAGTCCACCAGCTTTCAGCAGCAAGATGCAAGATGCAAGGCGCATGCAGATTCTCACCTTGTCCCTTGTCTCTTGCATCTTGTCTCTTGCCTGCAATTTGCATCAAATCTTCATCGCTGCAGGAAAAAATCGGCGAGCGCAACGCCTGCGCCAGTTCCAGATCGGCGAACGGGGTAATCAGGAAAGTCAGCAACGCCTGGATGTCTTCCGCTTCCAGCGTGTCGAGCAGGCCGCCGCGCCGCGAAGTCAGGAACGGAATGTGGCGCGCACGCAGGGCGTGCTCGTACACGCGCAGGTGCAGGCGCTTGCGCACCAGCACCATGATGTCGCGGTACTCGGCGCGGCGCAGTTTGCCGTCGTCCAGCACGCTCCAGTTCGCGACGATTTCGGCAATGAGCGCGGCGAATTGTTCAGCCTCGATCTCGCGCGCGCCGCTTTGCTCTTCGCTGCGCGGCGTGGTGAGCGGGTTGCGCAAAACCAATTCCCCATCATGCAAATCTTCTGTCTCCACTTTTTCTGTCGCAGCGAGTTGCAGCACCTCGACGTGGCCGGGCAAATTCCGGTGATGGGCTACATGTTCCTCGAAATCCGCAAAGCCGTCGGGATGTGCCGAGAACACGCTGTTCACCGCATCCAGCACCGCCGGTGCATTGCGCCGCGTCTCGTTCTGGGTCAGGTAATGCGCGCCGAATTCCTGCTGCAAAAATTCGCGCACTACGCCGAACAGCCGCGCATCGGCACGCCGGAAACGGTAGATGGATTGCTTGGGATCGCCCACCACGAAAACCGTGGGCCGCGAATCCACCGCGGCCGATGCGGCGAACCACGATTGCAGTATCTGCCACTGCAGCGGGTTGGTGTCCTGGAATTCGTCCAGCAGCACATGGCGGTAGCGGCTGTCCAGCTTGTATTGCATGTACTCGGCGCAATCGCCCTGGTTGAGCATGCGGCACACCTGCCATTCAAGATCGGTGAAATCCATCTGCTGTGACCGCAGTTTCAATTCCTGGTACTGTTCCAGGAAAGCCGCGCCGCAATCCAATGCGGCCCGGTTCATGCGCAATGCTGCCAGTTCGGACAGGGTATCGCGCACGGCCTGCAGCTTGTCGAACAGCGCATCGCGGGCGAGCATGAATGTTTCGGCATTCTGTTTTTTGGTCGGCTTGAAACTGCGCGGCTCATCGGCCTGCGTATACAGCGCGCGCGACAATGCCGCAAAGCGCCGGTGGGGATCGTTCGACTCCCAGGCCACCTGTATTTCGTTTGCCTTGCTGCACTGCGCATCCGTGCCCGTTGCCAGGGTTTGCGCAAAAGCCAGTACGGCAGCCTGCAGTGACGCATCGGCACAGGCATCGGCGATCGGGTCTGCATCCGCATCCACTTCGAGTTCGTCTTGCAACTGTTCCACTGCCCAAGCTACGGGTTCTTTCTGTCCCCGGGTATATGCCCACCACTCGGCGCGCTTGTGCACGAAGTTTTCCAGCAGCGCGCGCGTGCTGTACAAACCGTATTCGGCAAACAGCCATTGCATGGCCTGCGCCGTCGCGCCGTCGGGCGCGGCGCGCAGGCTGTCGGCAAATGCCTGCCATGCCTCCTCGCGCAACGCAGCAGTGCGCTCCAGCAATTGCATGCCGACCGGCACGCCGGCATTCAGCGGCGCACGCTGGATGATCTGCATGAACCAGCCGTGAAAGGTGCTGATGGTGATGGCCGGCTGTGCCAGCAACGCATCGCGATACAGGCCGCGCGCTTTCGCCAGCAGTGCCGCATCGATATCGGCCAGTCCGCGTTCATGCAGGAATTCCCCGACCTCATCGTCATCCCGCACCGCGAGCAGGTGCAGCCACTCGTGCAGGCGCGCCTGCATCTCCTGTGCCGCCTTGCGCGTGAAAGTGATCGCGAGTATCTCGCCGGGCGGCACGCCGGCCAGCAGCAGGCGCACGATACGCGACACCAGCAGCCAGGTCTTGCCGCTGCCGGCGCAGGCTTCGACGACGACACTGTGCAGGGGATCGAGCGCGATACGGTTATCCATCAGCCGGCGCTCCATTCGTTCTTGCGGCACAGCCCGCGCATCTCGCAGTACATGCAGGCCTCTTCCACACCGTGCGCGGGCATGGCCGCGCCGTTGCGCATCTGCGCGAACACCGCCAGCAGCCGCTCGATGTTGGCCTGCGCGAGTTCCGGCACATCCTGTGGCGGCGCGACAGTGGCCACCTTGTCCTTTTCGATGCTGATAAATGAAGCTTCGTCGGCCTCGTACACCTGTCCATAACAGGCCAGTTGCACATCCTCGCCAGGCTCCTTGAGCTTGTTGCGCAAGCGCGTCGCGTCCATCATCTTGTAGTCCAGCACGCGTATTTCGCCTTCGTTCCGGGTCTGCACATCCACCCGGTCGATGCGCCCGTGCAGGGTCAGCCCGTCGGTCAACGGCATTTCGAACGGCACTTCGCCATTCCGGTAGCGCCAGCCCTCCGCTTCGCTTTTCTGCTGCGCGTCCAGATAGGCCGGGATCGCCTGCTGCCAGCGCAGCAGCCAGGCGCGCGCCAGATAGTCGCGTTCCACCGCGGGCGCAAAAACCTCGCTGCCGATGCGCTGCAATGCCTCTTCCAACGCGGCGCGTGCGTGTTCGCCCAGCACCGGAAACTGTTGATGGAAACGATGCAGGATGTCATGCACCCATTCGCCGTAATCCCGCTTCTCCACGCCCTCGCGCACTTCGTCCAGTTCGTTGAGGCGCAGCATGTGCCGCGCATAGTATTGATACGGGCAGGCAACCAGGCTGTTGTAGCCGCTGGCTGAAATCCGGGTTGGGATCAGGCTGTGCGGCACGACAGGCGCGGGCATGGCAGACGGGGACGGCATTGAAAATTCGGCAGCGCGCACCTGCGCACCTGCCAGCATTCCCGCCAGATCCTTGTCTGCCAGATCATCTCCGTAAGCCAGCTGATGCAGCGCGCGCAGCATTTCGAAATGCGGGCTCAGCAGATTCTTTTCGCCGCTTTTGTGATCCTGCCAGGTGGCCAGTACGGTGTCGTTCATGGCCAGCAGCGCGAGCAGGTCATCGCGCTGCTGCGCCAGATTTGCCTCGCGCGTGGGCAGGCCGAGTGTGGCACGCACCGCGTCGTTGAACCACACACTGCCGTTGTCGGTACTCGGCAAGTGGGCGGCATCACTGCCGAGCAGCAGCACCGCATCAAAACTGCGCCAGCGCGTGGCGACCAGGTGGGTGAGCAGCACCGTGCTGTCGATACTGCTGTCGCGGAAGGTGTGCGCATCGAGCTGTTGCGCCAGCCAGTGCCGCCATTCGGCGCGGCTGAAACGCGTGTTGTCCGCCGCCAGTTCCTGCCGCCAGGTTTGCAGCGCCTGCAGCAACTGCACGCCCGCCGCATCCGTCGCCAGGCCTTGCAGTACACCGAGTATGGACAGGCTTTCATCCAGCGCGCGCAACCAGCCGGCCAGCGTATCGCTGTTCCTGCGCAATGTATCCGCCGCCTGGCGCAGCCGCGCCAGCGCCGTTTCCACTTCGACCTCGCCGTGCGCCAGATCAAGAAAGGCATCGAGGTGCGAAGCCACGCCGTGTTTGCGCACCAGTTGTTCGAGCTGATACACCGCCTGCTTGCGCGTACTCGCTTCCTGATCGGCAAAAATGAACGGCGACTTGAGCAGGTCGAGCAGATCCTGAAAATAAAAATCGCTTTGCAGCGCATCCAGCCAGCGCATCAGCACCGTGCTCACCGCCAGTGTGGAGAATGTCCAGCCAGTCTCGTCGCACACCAGCACGCCGGCGCGTTCCAGCAAGGCGCGCACGCGGCGCGCCACCAGGCGATCCTGCGCGACCAGCGCGATATTCTGTTTGCCCGCCAGCAGCCAGCGCCGCACCTGCACCTCGGCGGCACGCGCTTCCTGTTCCAGACTGTGCGCGCCGAACAGACGCAGGCGATGGGATAATGCGGCTTCGGGTTGTTTCTTCAGCAGCGCGGCGGCACCTCGCAGATCGGCGCTTTCCGCAGCATATTGCAAAGAGCACGACAACAGTGCGCAGGCCGGCGCATCGGCCGCCATCTTGCGCAGATCGAAAACCGTGACGGAAACGCGTGCGCGGCAGGCTTCCAGAAAATGTGCTTCCGGTGCTGCGAGATCCGAGGCCAGCAACACGTACAGCGGCTCATCCACCCGCTGCGCCAACAGCGCCAGCCGCTGCTGGTAGGCACGCACGCTGTCCAATTCCCCGGCCAATTCTCCGGCCAGTCCGCCACCCCCCGCCATCGCGTACCAGAGTTCATGCACCACGCGCGCCTCGAACTGCATCGCTTGTCCGCTGCGCGCCCGGTAAGCCTTGGCAAGTTGTTCGGAAAACTCGGTTTCGGATTCCGGCAACGCAACATGATGGCGGGTCAGATCGTCCATCAAACCCAGCAATTCGCGCGACAGGCTCCACAAATCCGCATCGGCGAACCAGCGCCGTTCGCGCAATGCATGGTACAAGGCAGTGATGCGCTGCGTGTCGGGCTGGACATGAATGGCCAGCGGGACGGATTGCGCCCAGTCACTGAGCGTGACCATCCGCGGCAGCAGTAATGCAGGAAAATTGACCGCGGCGCTTAATGCTTGCGCCAGCGGCCTGGCCACATGGTAACTGGGCAACAGGATCATTGCACCGCGCAGATCGGGCAGGTCCTGCGCGTGGAGGGACAGGATATGGTCTGTTGCTTTTTTATAAAAAGCAGAACTCAATGAGACCTCTGCACAACATCACGAGCGCCGTAATTGTGAAAAGGTCTCTCAGCGCTCAAGGAGCTTCAGCTTATCCTTGACCTTGGCCCACTCATCGGCATCGGCCGGCGGGTCGATCTTTTCGACGATGACTTTCCAGGTTTTGGACAATTCGGCATTTAACGCGATAAAATGGCGCTGATCTTCGGGCAAATCATCCTCGGCATAGATCGCCTCTACCGGACATTCCGCCACGCACAGTGTACAATCGATGCACTCATCCGGATCAATCACCAGGAAATTCGGTCCGGCGTGGAAACAGTCCACGGGGCACACTTCCACACAATCGGTGTATTTGCATTTGATGCAGGCTTCGGAAACAACATAAGTCATAGCGACTCTCCAATTATCAACAGCGCGGCATTTTAACAGAGCTGGCAAACAGGTAATAATTAATTCACTTCACAGCAAAGCGGATTTTGGTTAGGATTCGACCTGAATTAAAGCGACCTACTCCCAACCTGTCGTCAGTTGCCATCCAAACACAACCCAACAATAGCGAGAACCAACCATGAGCGAACATATACATTACGTTTCCGATGCCACCTTTGAAGCCGAAGTCGTGCAGGCTCCCCTGCCGGTACTGGTGGATTACTGGGCTGAGTGGTGCGGTCCGTGTCGCATGATCGCGCCTATTCTGGAAGAAGTCTCCAAGGAATACGCCGGCCGTCTGACGGTCGCCAAGCTGAATGTGGACGAGAACCAGCAGACACCTGCAAAGTTCGGCATCCGCGGCATCCCGACCCTGATGCTGTTCAAGAACGGCGATATCGCCGCCACCAAGGTCGGCGCATTGTCAAAATCCCAATTAACGGCTTTTATTGACAGCCACATCTAAAGCGTTTACTGTCACACCCGCATCGCCTCCCCAGCTTCGTCCCTTAGGTAGCTAAAACATAAAAGCGAACACGCTCCAGGCCATGCGGGTGGACATCTTCCAACCCGACCCGAATCATTTCGTACTTTCCTATTGATATTGTCTTGGTAACATTCTCTCGATTCATCCTCTTTCAATCACCCTTCGCGCATCGCTATGCACTTATCCGACCTAAAAACCAAACACGTCACTGAACTCGTTGAAATGGCCGCGGCCAATGAAATAGAAAACGCCAACCGAATGCGCAAGCAGGATGTCATGTTCGCGCTGTTGAAAAGCCATGCCAAGAAAGGCGAAAGCATCTTCGGCGACGGCACGCTGGAAATCCTGCCGGATGGCTTCGGTTTCCTGCGCTCGCCGGATACTTCATACCTGGCGGGCCCGGATGACATCTATGTGAGTCCGAGCCAGATACGCCGTTTCAACCTGCACACCGGCGATACGATCGAAGGCGAGATACGCACCCCCAAGGATGGCGAACGTTATGTCGCGCTGGTCAAGGTTGACCGGGTCAACGGCGAATCACCCGAGAACGCAAAGAACAAGATCCTGTTTGAAAACCTCACCCCGCTGTTTCCCACCGAGCCGCTGAAACTTGAGCGCGACATCAAGGCAGAGGAGAACATCACCGGACGCATCATCGACATCGTCGCGCCGATCGGCAAAGGCCAGCGCGGCTTGCTGGTAGCCTCGCCGAAATCCGGCAAGACCGTGATGCTGCAACACATCGCGCATTCCATCTCCTCGAACAATCCCGATGCGACCCTGATCGTATTGCTGATCGACGAACGTCCCGAAGAAGTGACCGAGATGACCCGCACCGTGCGCGGCGAAGTGGTTGCTTCCACCTTCGACGAACCGGCCAGCCGCCATGTGCAGGTCGCGGAAATGGTGCTGGAAAAGGCCAAACGCCTGGTTGAACACAAAAAGGATGTGGTTATCCTGCTCGATTCCATCACCCGTCTGGCGCGCGCCTACAACACCGTGGTCCCCTCCTCCGGCAAGGTATTGACCGGCGGTGTGGACGCCAACGCGCTGCACCGCCCCAAGCGCTTTTTCGGTGCGGCACGCAACATCGAAGAGGGCGGCTCGCTGACCATCATCGCCACCGCGCTGGTAGACACCGGCTCGCGCATGGACGACGTGATCTACGAGGAATTCAAAGGTACCGGCAACATGGAGATTCACCTGGACCGCCGCATGGCCGAGAAGCGCATCTATCCGGCGATCAACGTCAACCGCTCCGGCACGCGCAAGGAAGAACTGCTGATCAAGCAGGATATCCTGCAAAGGATCTGGCTGCTGCGCAAACTGCTTTACCCGATGGACGAACTGGAAGCGATGGAATTCCTGCTCGACAAGATCAAGGCGACCAAGAACAACGCCGAGTTCTTCGACTCCATGAAGCGCTAAAATCCAATATTTCGTCGCCATCCGTTGTTGCGCTCGAAAAATCTTGCTTACATACAACCTATATGCTGCGCGGCAATTTTTGTCCCGCGCCTGATAGAACAACCAGCCATCTGACTAAGCCAGCAAAATACGCTGGCAAGTCATTGGTTATAGGCTGGCTTAAAAATATTGAATTTGATGAAAAAATGGTTTTGACGAGGCCGGATATTTATGTATAATCCGCGCCTTCGCAAAAAATTGCCCAAAAATCACAATAGTTATCGAGGTTGTTATGTACGCAGTCATTAAAACCGGTGGTAAGCAATATCGCGTCACTTCCGGCGAAACGTTAAAAGTTGAGATCCTCCCCGGCGACGTGGGCAGCGCCATCGTGCTGGACAAGGTGCTGATGGTAGCCGACGGCGACAAGCTTTCCGTGGGCAAGCCTTTGCTGACCGGCGCTTCCGTCAAAGCAACGATCGTTGCGCACGGCCGCGGCGACAAGGTACGCATATTCAAGATGCGCCGCCGCAAGCATTACCAGAAGAACCAGGGACATCGTCAAAACTACACCGAGATCCGCATCGACGGGATTTCCGCGTAAGCATCAGATAAGGAGCAACCAGCATGGCATCAAAAAAAGGCGGCGGCAGTACCAGTAACGGACGCGACTCACACTCGAAACGACTGGGCGTGAAAAGCTACGGCGGCGAACTGATCAGCGCGGGCAGCATCATCGTGCGCCAGCGCGGCACTGAATTCCACCCGGGCGAAAACGTCGGCATGGGCAAGGATCACACCCTGTTTGCCAAGATCACCGGCAAAGTGGTATTCGCGATCAAGGGCGCGCAAAAGCGCAGGACAGTTTCCATCGTAGCTGCCTAACAGCACTCGTTGGAATAAACCAGCCCTATCGCAAGGTAGGGCTTTTTTTATTTGCGGACCCCAAATGAAGTTTATTGACGAATCCAGAATCGAAGTCTTCGCGGGCAAGGGCGGCAACGGCATTGCCAGCTTCCGCCGTGAAAAATACATCGAGCATGGCGGCCCGGACGGCGGAGACGGCGGCCGCGGCGGGAGTGTTTACGCGCAGGCGGACCGCAACATCAATACGCTGGTGGACTATCGTTTCGCCCGGATGCACCGCGCCAAAAATGGCGAATCGGGACGCGGCTCGGATTGCTATGGCAAGGGCGCGGATGACATCGTGCTGCGCATGCCGGTCGGCACGATGATCACCGATATCAACAGCGGCGAAGTCATCGCCGACCTCACCCACGACGGCGAAAAAGTTCTGCTCGCGCAGGGAGGCACAGGCGGCCTGGGCAATATCCATTTCAAGTCCAGCACCAACCGCGCGCCGCGCCAATGCACGCCGGGAACCGAGGGCGAGTCGCGCGAATTGCAGCTTGAATTGAAAGTGCTTGCCGATGTCGGGCTGCTCGGCATGCCGAATGCCGGAAAATCCACGTTCATCCGCTCGGTATCTGCGGCCAAACCCAAAGTGGCCGATTATCCGTTCACCACGTTGCACCCGAATCTGGGCGTAGTGCGGGTGTCGAATGAAAAGAGTTTTGTCATCGCCGACATCCCCGGGTTGATCGAAGGTGCGGCGGAAGGTGCCGGGCTGGGACACCAGTTCCTGCGCCACCTGGCGCGTACCCGCCTGTTGCTGCATCTGGTCGATATCGCACCCATGTATGAGGGTATCGATCCTGTCGCAGATGCGCGCGCGATACTCAATGAACTCAAGAAATACGATCCTGCCTTGTACCGGAAACCGCGCTGGTTGCTGCTGAACAAAGTCGACCTGCTGGAAGACCGCGATGAAAAGGTCGCTGCATTCCTCAAAGCGTTTACCGATTATGATCGTTACTTCGTTATTTCGGCGATCAGCGGCGAGGGCTGCAAGGAATTGACTTACGCCATCATGGAACACTTGCTGGCGATGAACGAACTTGAACAACAGGCTGCCGCGGAAAGCGCGCAGGAATCCGACGCAGGCACCATCTAATTTCTAGAATACTGTAGGAGCGGGCCAGGCCCGCGTTTGATTTTTTGTTCGCGGGATTGGCCCGCTCCTACATAACTGCCAAATATTTTCGGGCAACCGCTAATTA
>CAZCKZ010000005.1:19227-20424 GCA_964499395.1 uncultured Gallionella sp.
TGCAAGCGCATCGTCGTCAAAGTGGGCAGCAGCCTGGTGACGAACCAGGGTGCGGGACTGGACCTGGCCGCGCTCGGCAATTGGGCGCGGCAGATCGCCGCACTTAACACTGCCGACCATGAGGTGGTGCTGGTGTCGTCCGGCGCGATCGCCGAGGGCATGCAACGTCTGGGCTGGAAAAAACGTCCCGCTTCGATACACGATCTGCAGGCCGCCGCCGCGGTGGGCCAAATGGGTCTGGTGCAAGCCTATGAAAGCTGTTTCCGCCAGCATGGCCTGCATGCCGCCCAGGTGTTGCTGACGCATGCCGATCTGGCCGATCGCGAACGCTATCTGAACGCGCGCACCACGCTGACCACTTTGCTGTCCCTGCGCGTCATACCCATCATCAACGAGAACGACACGGTGGTCACCGACGAAATCAAATTCGGCGACAACGACACGCTGGGCGCGCTGGTGACCAATCTGATCGAAGCCGATGTACTGATCATTCTCACCGACCAGGACGGCCTGTATACCGCCGATCCGCGCAAGGATGCCGCAGCTACCCTGGTCAGCGAGGGGAAGGCAGGCGATGCGCAGTTGGAACGCATGGCGGGTGCGGCGGGCAGCCACATCGGCCGCGGCGGCATGCTCACCAAGATACTCGCAGCCAAACGCGCGGCGCGCAGCGGCGCGCACACCGTGATCGCCTCAGGACACGAGCCCGATGTGCTGTTGCGTCTGACCAGGGGTGAATCCATCGGCACCCTGCTCACTGCACCCATGCTCTCCCTGGCGGCGCGCAAGCAATGGCTTGCCGATCATTTACAAGTTGCCGGCAAACTGGTGCTGGATTCCGGTGCAATCAGGGCCCTGCGCTCCGAGGGCAAAAGCCTGCTGCCGATCGGCATAAAAAGTGTGTCTGGAGAGTTTAATCGCGGCGCGGTGGTCACCTGCGTGAGCGAAGACGGAAAAGACATCGCCCGCGGCCTGAGCAACTACAACGCCGCAGAAGCGCGCCGCATCGCGGGTCATGCCAGCAAGGAAATCGAATCGCTGCTCGGTTATGGCGGGGATACCGAAGTCATCCACCGTGACAACCTGGTCCTGTTGTAATACAAAAGGGCCAGGTTGCGGTGTAAGCTAACTTGCGCAGCAAGTTATGCTGAAACCACAACTTCACTTTGTAAAACAATACCAGGTTGCGGCGAAAGC
>CAZCKZ010000006.1:0-18940 GCA_964499395.1 uncultured Gallionella sp.
GATCGCGATCAGCCCGGGTGTGCCGCTTCACGATCCGGCAGTGGAACGGGCAATCGCCCGCGGCATCGAGGTAGTGGGAGACATCGAGCTGTTCGCGCGGCAACTGGCAGGCGACGGATCGCGACCCGATACCAAAGTCATCGCGATTACCGGATCGAACGGAAAAACGACCGTCACCAGCATGGTGGAACATCTGTGCAAGGCAGCGGGCAAGGATGTTGTGGCAGCAGGCAATATTTCCCCCGCAGTACTGGATGTCATGCTTGAGCGCGGCGAAAGCCAGCCCGAGGTATGGGTGCTGGAATTGTCCAGCTTCCAGCTGGAAACCACTTCCGGTTTGAATGCCGATGCAGCGACCGTGCTGAATATCAGCGAGGACCATCTCGACCGCTATGCCGACCTCGCCGAATACAGCGCGGCCAAAGCGCACATATTCGCAGGGTGCGGCGTGCAGGTGCTGAATCGGGACGATGCGCGCTGCATGAGTTTCGCCCGCAAGGAGTGCAAAACCATCACGTTTGGTTTGAGTGAGCCGGACTCGGCAGATGATTTCGGGATAATGCGTGCCGGCAGGGATATCTGGCTGGTGCAAGGCAAGGAAAAGTTGCTCAAAGCCGGCGAACTGCAGGTGGCCGGATTGCACAATGTTGCCAACGCAATGGCCGCACTGGCACTGTGCCGCGCGATCGGTCTTCCGATGCAGGCATTGATCGATGCGTTGCGCAGTTTCAAAGGCCTGCCGCACCGCGTCGAACGCGTGGGCGAGATAGGAGATGTCGCTTATTACGACGATTCGAAAGGCACCAATGTCGGCGCGACCATTGCCGCGCTGCAGGGGTTGGGACGCAAGGCGGTGTTGATTGCCGGGGGCGAGGGCAAAGGTCAGGATTTTGCACCGCTCAAACCGGTCGTGTCCCAACACGCGCGTGCGGTGGTGCTGATCGGACGCGATGCGCCGATCATCGCGTCCGCCCTGGAAGGATGCGGTGTCAATATCGCGCGTGCCGGGGATATGGGTGATGCGGTGCACCAGGCAGCCGGCCTGGCGCAAAGCGGCGATGCGGTGCTGCTGTCGCCGGCCTGCGCCAGCTTCGATATGTTCCGCAACTACCAGCATCGCGCCGAAGTTTTTGTGCAGGCGGTGCAAGCGTTGGGAAAGGAGTGCGCATGTCATCACTAGCACCCCGAATGAGTACGCCGAAGGCAGGCAAACCATTGTCCGGCAAGTCGAACGGCAAATCGACAACGCGGGGAGTTCACCCGCGCCCGTTTTCGGTGAAAACGCGCACCCCGCCGCCGCAGGCACAATACGACGAAATGCTGATCTGGGTATTGATAGGCCTGCTCGCGCTCGGTCTGGTGATGGTGTATTCGGCCTCCATCGCGACGGCCGAGGCCAGCAAATTTACCGGCCATCAGCCGGCATATTATTTGTTGCGGCATGGCGTGTTCATCACTGCCGGTCTGTTTTTCGGGTTGCTTGCCTTTCAGGTGCCGGTGCAGTTATGGCAGACCTATGCGCCCTGGCTGTTCCTGATCGGTACGGCATTGCTTGCAGTGGTTCTGATCCCGGGTTTCGGGCGCGAAGTGAATGGCAGCCGCCGCTGGTTGTCGTTGTTCATCATCAATTTGCAGCCCTCGGAATTGATGAAACTGTTTGTGGTGCTGTATGCAGCCGACTACACGGTGCGCAAGGGCAAGGTGGGACATTTGTTCAGAAAGGCATTCGTGCCGATGCTGGTGGTCATGGTGCTGATCGGGGGGTTGCTGCTGCAGGAGCCGGACCTGGGCGCGTTTGTGGTGATCTGTATCATTGCGTTATCCACGCTATGGCTGGGCGGCTTCAACCTGAAAGTGTTTGCCTCGCTGCTGCTGGCGCTGCCGCTGGCATTTGGCGCGCTGATATTTTCCGCTCCGTACCGGATGCAGCGGCTCATCGGCTTCATGGATCCCTGGTCCGATCCGTACGGCCGGGGCTATCAGTTGAGCCATGCGCTGATCGCCTTCGGACGCGGCGAATGGCTGGGTGTCGGGTTGGGCGGAAGCGTGGAAAAGTTGTTCTACCTGCCGGAAGCGCACACCGACTTTTTGATGGCGGTGATTGCGGAGGAATTGGGTCTGGCCGGTGTGGCGGCGGTAATCGCGATGTTCGCGTTGCTGGTGATGCGCTCGTTCCGGATCGGGCGCGAAGCCGCATTCTTCGAACGCAATTTTTCCGCGCTGGTTGCCCAGGGTATCGGCGTATGGATCGGTGTGCAGGCAATCATCAATATCGGCGTGAACATGGGTGTGTTGCCGACGAAAGGATTGACCCTGCCGTTTCTGAGCTTCGGCGGCAGCGGCATCGTGGTGAATTGCATCGCCGCCGCCATATTGCTGAGAGTTGATTTTGAAAACAGACGGATTGCACGGGGACTTCCGGTATGAACTCATACTTTAACAATCCGTCTGTTTCGGCGAAGACTAACTTGCGCAAGCAAGTTAAGCCCCATCGGGGCGGGCGTAGCCAAAACCGTCGTATTGCGCGGGGGCTGCCGGTATGAACCATTCGATACTGATCATGGCAGGCGGCACCGGCGGGCATATCTTTGGTTACGACGTAACGCGCGCTTTGCGCGCATTAGTCTCCGCCGAAAACGTGGCCAGTTTGGAGGTGCTCCATGTCTAGGTCAATCCTGGTCATGGCCGGAGGAACCGGAGGCCACATTTTTCCGGCACTGGCGGTGGCCGATATTCTGCGCGCGCAGGGCTGGCGGGTGACCTGGCTGGGCGCGCGCAACAGCATGGAAGCCGACCTGATTCCGAGGCATAAGTATGAAATGGCATGGGTGCGCTTTTCCGGCGTGCGCGGCAAGGGCATGCTGCGTCAGTTGATGCTGCCGTTCGATTTGCTGGTCGCAATGTGGCAGAGCGCTGCCGCGATATTGCGCCACCGTCCCGATGTGGTGTTGGGCATGGGCGGCTACATCACTTTCCCGGGCGGGATCATGGCTGCATTGCTGCGACGGCCTCTGGTGATACACGAACAGAATTCCATCGCCGGATTGAGCAACAGGGTGCTGGCGCGCTTCGCGCAGAAAGTGCTGAGCGGATTCCCCGATGTGTTGCCGCGCGCGATATGGTGCGGCAACCCGGTGCGCAGCGCGATCGCCGCGTTGCCCGAACCGCAGCAACGCTATGCCGCACGCAGCGGCAGGCTGAACGTGCTGGTGGTGGGCGGCAGTCTGGGTGCGAAAGCGATCAACGAGGTTTTGCCACTGGCGCTGGCGCTGCTGCCGCAGGATGACCGGCCCAATGTGCTGCATCAAACCGGCAAACAACATTTCGAGGCGGTAAAGCGGTCCTATCAACAAGCCGGTGTGCAGGCCGACATCAAGCCGTTCATGGACGAAATGGCCAGACACTACGGTAATGCCGATCTGGTCGTCTGTCGCGCCGGCGCATTGACGGTCGCGGAACTGGCCGCTGCCGGTGTGGCAAGCATACTGATCCCGTTCCCGTTTGCAGTTGACGATCATCAGACCCGCAACGCCCAGTTCCTGAACAAGCGCGGCGCGGCGATATTGTTGCCGCAGGGCGAGTTGAGCGCGGAAAAACTGGCGCAGTTGCTAAAGGACCTTGGAGAGAAAGAACGGGGCCGCGAAAAATTATTGGCGATGGCACAGAACGCGCGCGGATTGGCCAAGGCCGATGCGGCGCTTGCGGTCGCACGGGTTTGCGAGGAGCTGGCGGCATGAAACACAAAGTCAAACACCTTCACTTCGTGGGTATCGGCGGAGCCGGCATGAGCGGCATCGCCGAGGTGCTGCTCAACCTGGGTTTCCAGGTGAGCGGATCCGATCTCGGTAAAAACGTTGCGACACGACGCCTCAAACAGCTGGGCGCAACGGTGTATCTCGGCCACGCCGAGCAGAACCTGAAGGATGCGGATGTGGTGGTCATTTCGACGGCTGTGAGCGAGAGCAATCCCGAAGTGCGGGCGGCGCGTGCCCGGCACATTCCGGTGGTGCCGCGCGCGATGATGCTGACCGAACTGATGCGCTTGCGCCAGGGTATTGCGGTCGCCGGCACGCATGGCAAGACCACCACCACTTCGCTGACCGCCAGCGTACTGGCAAAGGGCGGATTCGATCCGACCTTTGTGATCGGCGGAAAACTGAACAGCAGCGGCAGCAATGCCAAACTCGGCACGGGTGAGTTCATCGTGGTCGAGGCTGATGAATCGGATGCCTCCTTTTTGCATTTGCAACCGATTCTTGCGGTGATCACCAATATCGATGCGGACCATATGGAGACCTATGGCCACGATTTTGAAAAACTCAAGCAGGCGTTCGTGGACTTCGTCGAACACTTGCCGTTCTACGGCAGGGCGATGCTGTGCATAGACGACGCCAATGTGCGTGAAATTTTACCGCGCATCAGCAAGCCGGTGACGACTTACGGACTGAGCGAGGATGCGCAGATACGCGCCGTGAACGTGCGCCATCAGGGCGGTCAGATGCGGTTTACCGCGCAATGCCACCACAACGGAAATCCCAGGGATCTGGAAATCACGCTCAATCTGGCGGGTATACATAACGTGTTGAACTCGCTTGCAGCGATCGCGATCGCTTTGGAGGTCGGCGTGGCGGATGACGCCATCGTTGCGGCACTGGCCGAATTCGAGGGTGTCGGCAGGCGCTTCCAGCGTTACGGCGAAGTTGCGTTGCCCGGCGGCGGAAGCTTCACGCTGATCGACGACTACGGTCACCATCCTGCGGAAATGCGCGCCACGCTGGAGGCGGTGCGCGGTGCATTTGCCGGCCGGCGTCTGGTGCTGGCGTTCCAGCCGCATCGCTACACGCGCACGCGCGACCTGTTCGAGGATTTTGTAAAGGTTTTATGCGGCGTGGACGCGCTGGTGCTGGCGGAAGTGTATTCAGCAGGTGAACAACCCATCGTCGGTGCCGACGGGCGCGCGCTGATGCATGCCCTGCGTGTGGCGGGACAGAGCGAAGCGGTGTTCGTCGAAGATATAGAGCAGATGCCGCAGGCGATCATGCAGATGGCGCGCGACGGCGATGTGGTGATAACCATGGGGGCCGGTTCGATCGGCGGTGTGCCGAACAAGTTGCTGGGAAAGAACGATACCGATGCAACCGGAAAAATGCCGGCCTTGAAGTCGCAGCGCCCGGGTAAGCCATGAATATGAGCGAACAGCAAAAATTTTCCGATTCTGCATTGCGCGGCAAGTTGCTTCGCGACGTGCCGATGCGCAAGTACACCAGTTGGCGGACCGGAGGTGCGGCCGAGCGCATGTACCTGCCTGCCGGCCTCGATGATCTGCTGCTGTTCCTGCGCAGCCTGCCTGCTGGCGAACCGCTGTATGCGGTCGGCCTGGGCAGCAATCTGCTGGTGCGCGACGGCGGCCTGCGCGGCACGGTGTTGATGCTGCACGGCACGTTGAGCGGATTGCGTCTCGAATTGGATGGCAGCGTCTATGCCGAAGCCGGGGTGCCCGGTGCCAAGCTGGCGCGCTTCGCCGCACAGCACGATCTGCAGGGAGCGGAATTCTTTGCCGGAATCCCCGGCACACTGGGCGGCATGCTGGCGATGAACGCGGGTTGTTACGGCAGTGAAACGTGGGAAAAGGTGCTGCGTGTGCAGACTGTAAACCGGCACGGCGTAGTGCATGTACGCACTGCAGCGGATTATGAGATCAGTTATCGGCATGTCTTGAGAAACAAGACACAAGATGCAAGGTGCAAGACTCAAGATTCCAATCTTTCCTCTTGTACCTTGCCTCTTGAATCTGAATCACAAGAATTCTTTATCGCCGCCTGGCTGCAATTTACCAAGGGGGACGGTGACGCGACACGGCGGGCAATCAAGACCCTGCTGAGCAAGCGCATCGCCACGCAGCCGCTCAATCTGCCGAATGCCGGTTCGGTGTTCCGCAATCCGCCCGGAGACCACGCGGCGCGCATGATCGAGCAGTGCGGGCTGAAAGGCAAACGGATCGGCGGTGCGCAGGTTTCGGAAAAGCATGCCAACTTCATCGTGAATACCGGTGCGGCGACGGCGGAGGATATCGAGAACTTGATTATGGAAGTGCAGGCGACGGTGCA
Source organism: uncultured Gallionella sp. (assembly GCA_964499395.1). Lineage (GTDB taxonomy): Bacteria > Pseudomonadota > Gammaproteobacteria > Burkholderiales > Gallionellaceae > Gallionella. The sequence continues at coordinate 6,108 of CAZCKZ010000006.1, forward strand.
ACAACAAACCGGCATCCGCTTGCATCCGGAGGTGCGCATTGTGGGTGAGAAGAAGCCATGAGCACGAATCCGGATCCGGCTTTGTTCGGAAAAGTCGCGGTGTTGTTCGGCGGGCGTTCCGCCGAGCGCGAGGTGTCGCTTAAAAGCGGTGCGGCAGTACTGCAGGCACTGCTGCGCAGCGGTGTGGATGCACATCCGTTTGATCCTGCCGTGCAGAATCTGCAGGCTCTGGTTGATGATGGTTTCGATCGTGTTTTCATCGCGCTGCACGGCCGTTTCGGCGAAGACGGCACGGTGCAGGGCGCGCTGGAATTGCTGGGCGTCCCCTATACCGGAAGCGGTGTCATGGCGTCGGCGTTGTGCATGGACAAATGGCGCAGCAAACTGGTTTGGCAGGCGGGCGGGTTGCCGATACCGGACTACGCGCTGCTCGATGAACGCAGCGACTGGGAAAGCGTTGTGCGGCAGCTCGGTTTGCCGCTGTTCGTAAAACCGGCCAACGAAGGCTCCAGCGTGGGTATCAGCAAGGTTAAATCGGTGGATGAATTGCCGGCCGCATATCGCGAAGCGGCCAGGCACGACCCGCTGGTACTGGCGGAGCGTTTTATCGGTGGCGGAGAATATACCGTTGCAATTCTGGGCGATCAGGCTCTGCCGGTGATCAAGATCGAGCCCGCAAACGAATTCTATGACTATGAGGCGAAATACCTGAGCAACGACACGCGCTACTTGTGCCCAAGCGGCCTGAGTGCGGAACGGGAAGCCGGGATACAAGGCTTGGCCAAGCAGGCATTTGCACTGATCGGCGGACAGGGATGGGGGCGTGTTGATTTTCTGGCAGGCGAAAACGGGAAATCATATCTGCTTGAGGCGAATACCTCGCCGGGAATGACCGACCACAGCCTGGTGCCGATGGCTGCGCGCCAGGCCGGGATGAGTTTCGAGCAGCTGGTGCTGCGCATATTGGAGTTGGCAGATATTAAAAATTGTTCTTCGCGTTCGCTTTCTCGCCCGCCTGCGGGAGAGGGCTGGGGAGAGGGTGATGTGGGATAACGCTGCACTGCTGCGCAGCATCGCCAACGGGTTGTTCGGCTTCAGTGTGTGCGCGATGCTGTACGGTGCCGGCCATTATGTGACGCATCTGCCGGGCTTGTTCCCGCTGCACAGCGTGCGCCTGGTGGCTGCACCGCAGCGGGTTGACCCGGCGGAGGTACTGGAAGCGGTACGGAATGACGTGAAAGGAAATTTTTTTACCGTGGATATCGGACAGCTGAGGCAGTCGCTGGAAAAATTGCCGTGGGTGCGCGGCGTCAACATACGCCGTGAATTTCCATCCCGGCTGGAGTTGCAGCTGGAAGAGCATCAGGCGCTGGCGCACTGGAACAACAGCGCGCTGGTGGATCAGCAAGGCGAGGTTTTTGCCGCGCAGAGCGAGCAGGTACTGCCGGGATTCATCGGGCCGGACGGTGCCGCGGCAGAAGTAACGCGGTACTACACACAATTCGAACGGCAACTCGCCGGGCTGAATTTGCAGGTGGACCAGATCGTCCTGACGCCGCGGCATGCCTGGCAGCTGCATTTGAACAACGGCATGATACTGGAACTGGGGCGCGAGGATATGCAGAAAAGGCTGGAGAGGTTCGTGAAGGTCTATCCATATAGTCTCGCGGTGGCACAGCACCGGGTGAAGTATGTGGACTTGCGCTACCGCAACGGATTTGCGGTGAGCGGATTGATCAAACAAGGTTGATAGGCGGCGGGGAATAAACGATGAGCAGAAACAGGGAAGCTAAAAATCTGGTGGTCGGGCTGGACATCGGCACGTCAAAGATCGTGGTGATTGTCGGCGAAGCCAAGCCTGACGGCATGCTCGAAGTAATCGGTATGGGCATGCATCAGTCGTCCGGGATGAAGAAGGGCATGGTGGTCAACATCGAAGCCACGGTGGGCGCGATCCAGCGCGCGCTGGAGGAAGCCGAGCTGATGGCCGACTGCAAAATTACCGAGGTCTATACCGGTATCGCGGGCAGCCATATCCGCAGCATCAATTCGCGCGGCATGGTGAAGATCAAGGAGAAAGAAGTGATCGCCGCCGACATCGAACGTGTGATCGAGACAGCCAGTTCGATCAGCCTGCCGAGCGATCAGCAGATACTGCATATCCTCGAGCAGGAATTCAGCATCGACGGGCAGGACGGCATCCGCAAGCCGCTGGGCATGAGCGGGATGCGGCTGGATGTCGAGGTGCATATCGTCAGCGGAGCCGTGGCAGCGGTGCAGAACATCATGAAGTGCATACACCGCTGCGGTCTGGAAGTGAATGAATTGATCCTGCAACCGCTGGCATCCAGCAAGTCGGTGCTTGCCGACGATGAGAAGGAGCTGGGCGTGTGCCTCGTGGATATCGGCGGCGGCACCACGGATATTGCGGTGTTCACCGGCGGCGCGATCCGCCATACCGCGGTGATACCGATCGCCGGTGACCAGATTACCAATGATATTGCCATGGCCCTGCGCACCCCGACGCAGGATGCCGAAGACATCAAGGTCAAGCATGGCTGTGCGTTGCGCCAGCTGGCTGATGGTGGCGCGATCGAAGTGCCCGGCGTGGGTGAACGCGGGCCGCGCATGTTGTCGCGCCAGACGCTGGCGGAAGTGATCGAACCGCGCGTCGAAGAACTGTATTCGCTGGTTCAGCAGGAATTGCGCCGCAGCGGATTCGAGGAGTTGCTGTCGTCGGGCATCGTGATTACCGGCGGCAGCAGCGCAATGCAGGGCATGGTCGAACTGGGCGAGGAAATCTTCCATCTGCCGGTGCGGCTGGGCATACCGAAATACGTCGGCGGGCTGTCGGATGTGGTGAAAACGCCGCGCATGGCGACCGGTGTCGGACTGTTGTTGTACGGACTGGAACATTATCAACGTAATGAGGAGACACGTATGCAATCGAATTCATTTGGCGATGTGCTGGCAAGAATGAAAGCGTGGTTTCAGGGAAATTTTTAGCAGTTTTGGGGATGGGCTGTTCGGGTAATGCAGGGACGGATATTGGGCAATTATTTTAAGGAGACGGCGATGTTTGAAATTATGGAAACACAAACGCAGGATGCGGTGATTAAGGTGATCGGTGTGGGGGGCTGCGGCGGCAACGCAGTGGATCACATGATCGAACAGGGGGTACAGGGTGTCGAGTTCATCGTCATCAATACCGATGCGCAGGCACTCAAACGCAGCAAGGCGCAAACCCAGCTGCAGATCGGGGTGAACATCACCAAGGGTTTGGGTGCGGGGGCCAAACCCTCGGTTGGTCAGGCGGCGGCGGAAGAAGATCGCGAACGCATCAAGGAGATGATGATCGGCGCACACATGGTGTTCATCACGGCCGGCATGGGGGGCGGCACCGGGACCGGAGCCGCGCCGATCGTCGCGCAGATCGCCAAGGAGCTGGATGTCCTGACCGTCGCGGTGGTCACCAAGCCGTTTGCCTATGAAGGCAACCGGATGCGATTCGCCAAAGCCGGTATCGAGTCGCTGACAGAATACGTCGATTCCCTGATCATCGTGCCCAATTCAAAACTGATGGAAGTGCTGGGCAATGATGTTACCGTGCCGGAGGCCTTCAAGGCGGCCAATGGCGTGCTGCAGGGTGCGGTGGCGGGTATCGCCGAGGTGATCAACGTGCCCGGCTTGATCAATGTCGACTTTGCCGACGTGCGCACCGTGATGTCTGAAAACGGCATGGCAATGATGGGTTCGGCAATCGCGTCGGGCCCGGATCGTGCGCGGGTTGCTGCCGAGAGTGCGATCGCCAGCCCGCTGCTGGAAGACGTGGATATGTCCGGTGCGCGCGGCGTGCTGGTGAATATCACGTCTTCGAACCAGTTGAAGCTGAAAGAAATCGACGATGTGATGGAGTGCGTCCAGTTTGCGGCGGAAGAAGCGACCGTGATCGTCGGTTCGGTGTTCGATGAATCCATGGGTGACGAAATGCGCGTGACCGTCGTGGCTACCGGCCTTGGCGCGCCGCTGACGCGCAAACAGGCCAAACCCGAAATCGTCTACCAGAACCAGGATTATCAGCGTACCGGCACCAATGACGAACCGACGTCCAACGTGAATTACGGAGAGCTGGAAACGCCGACCATTATGAGAAGCGGACGCAGGGCAGCAGTGGATGCGATGGAGAAATCAGGCGTGGATACCTATGACATTCCTTCCTTCCTGCGCAAACAGGCGGATTAGAAGCACCCGCATGACACCATCAGACCGCGAACGCGGTAATCCGCGTCCAATTCTTGCCTGGGTGGAAAACCGGTGCTGCGGATGACGCGACGACCGCTATGCTCAGGATCTAGGGAATTCCGGGTTCATGGGCGAAAAGGGCGTCTGTGGTAATATTACAGCTACAATTTCGGTACTCAAAGCAGCAATGGTCAAGCAGCGCACCTTGAAAAATTCCGTCAGTGTGACGGGAGTCGGCTTGCACAGCGGAGAAAAAGTCACACTCGGTTTACGTCCGGCACCGGTCAATACCGGTATCGTGTTTCGCCGTGTGGATGTAAAACCGGTCGAGGAGATTTGCGCGCGCGCTGGGCTGGTTCATGACACACGCCTGTCAACCTGCATGGAACAAGGCGGTGTGCGTATCGCCACCATCGAGCATCTGATGTCGGCATTGGCCGGATTGGGTGTGGACAACGCCTATGTCGATCTGGACAGTGCGGAAGTGCCGATCATGGACGGCAGTGCCGGCACATTCGTATTTCTGCTTCAATCCGCGGGCATCGTTGAACAATCCGCCGCCAAAAAATTCATACGCATCAAAAAGACAATCGAGGTGAAGCAGGGCGACAAATGGGTGCGCTTCGAACCGCACCATGGTTACAAACTGACCTTTACCATCAATTTTGCCCACCCGGTGTTTGCCAATACCAAACAACACGTCACGGTCGATCTGGGCGAGGAGTCCTATGTGCGCGATATCAGCCGGGCGCGAACCTTCGGATTCATGCAGGATGTAGAGAACATGCGCGCGCAAGGTCTGGCGCTGGGCGGCAGTCTGGATAATGCAATCGTGATGGATGACTACCGTGTGCTGAATGCGGACGGATTGCGTTTTGAGGATGAATTCGTCAAACACAAGGTGCTTGATGCGATCGGCGATCTTTACCTGCTCGGGCATCCGCTGATCGGCGCGTTTTCCGGCTACAAGTCGGGCCATGCCCTGAATAATGCCCTGTTGCGCGAACTGCTCGCCGATGATCAGGCCTGGGAATACATCACGTTCGACAGTGTGGAAGAAGCCCCCGCGTTCCTGCGGCTGCAGCTACAGTCCGTTTAAGCACGCATGAAAACGGCGCAGCCATGTTGATCCTGCGTTTGCTCATCATGCTGGTGGTAATGCTGCTGGTTCTCAGCGGCGGGATGTATATCCTCACGCGCAATCGCCGCTATCTTGAATTTGCATGGCAAACGGTGCGCTTCACAGTGCTTTTGCTGTTGGTATTCGCACTGCTGTTTGTGCTGGAACGCTATGTGCTGGTGGGTTGGCTGGGAATACTTTAAACAGGATGTTGAAAAACTACTACGCCTTGCCAATACTGCGTTAAAAATGGGCCAAAAATCCTTATGTACTTGTGTAAATTACGGTTTTCGCCAATTTTTGCCTTATCCTGGCTGCGCCCGCCATGTTTTTCAAGACCCTGTTCAGGACTCTAATTCAAGACACGGGTGCTTTGTTTGCGAGGATGCACGTATCAGTTTTTTGGTTTGACCAATTTTTCCAGCGCATGCTTGAGAGGCGAGTCATCCAGGTTGTTGCTGAGTTTCTGCAATGCGGTCTGTGCTTTATTGCTGAGTTTGTGCGGGGCCGGTTTGGGTTGCAGGCGATCGAAGGAAACTTGCACCTTGACGCGGATTCCGCTAACCTCGCAGCCCCTGCTCTGCATCTTGGCCGCCAGTTGGGGTGCCAATTGGCGCAATTTTGCAGCGACAGCGGCATTTGCAACGGCGATGCTGAGCGTTCCGAGTTGCAGGCCCAAAACCTGTGCCTGGCTGGCTTGCGCAAGATCAGGCGGGGTGACACTGATAAAATGGCGCTGCAGGGCCGATAAAGCCTGTGCCTTTGCCAGTAGCGGACGCAGTTCCTGATTTCCGTTCAGCAATGTTTTTAGGTGTTGTGCCACAAATTTTTCGAGTACTTGAGTATGGGGTGAGGCATGAATATTATTCTAGTTTCCAACCGTCTGGCAAAATCGCGCAGCATTTCACTGGGCGGCGTGCAAATTGCGCTGTTGCTGCTGTTGTTTTCCGTCCTGATGTTGGGCGCTGCATTTACACTGCAATATGCGTTGGTCCGCTTTGCTCCGGAAAGCTTGAGTGATGAGATACGCACTATCTTGTCCGAGGTGCATAACGATGAACAACTTAAACAACAGATATATTTGCAGAACAGTCTGGATGCCATGGCAATCAGGGTCGGGCAGATGCAGGCGCAAGTTCAGCGGTTGGATGCGCTTGGAACCCGTCTGACCAAACTGGCCGGCATGAAGCCGACGGAATTCCAGTTTTCAGAACCCCCAGCAATGGGCGGGCCGCTGGTGCCGCTTCCCGGGAAGAAAATGTCGGAGAACGGTTTGAGCCAGCAACTGGACAGATTGAGCCATGTGGTAAACGACCGCAGCGACAAACTGACTGCCCTGGAAACCATGCTGCTGCAGAATCAATTGAGCCGCAGGCTGCTGCCCTCCATGCCGCCAGTCCACTCAGGCTACTACTCCTCGAATTTTGGCTGGCGCATTGATCCGTTTACCGGCGCAAACGCCTTGCACGAAGGGGTGGATTTTGTGGCGAATGCCGGGACGCCGATTTATGCTTCGGCCGGCGGGGTGGTGGACTATGCGGGCATGGATTCCTCATATGGTAATATGGTCGAGATCGATCACGGAAATAATATTGTCACACGCTACGCGCATGCTTCGAAAGTGCTGGTAAAGGTCGGTCAGGTGGTGCGGCGTGGCCAGGAGATTGCCGAAGTGGGAAGCACCGGCCGTTCTACCGGCAACCACCTGCACTTTGAGGTACGTTATAAAGGTGTCGCTCAGAATCCCGTGCGCTTTCTGCAAAAATCCGCCGGTTAGCAATGAAGTATATTGGTGAGGGTGAGGTGATAGATTGCCTCACCCTTTATTATTTGTAGTCGAGTAATTTATTATTTTGTAGTTTGGTAAAATATGATTTCCAAAGTGCTGAAAAGTGTCTTCGGTAGCCGCAACGATCGCTTGCTCAAGCAATACCGCGCTACAGTCCAAACCATCAACAAGCTTGAAGCCGCTATCGCCAAGTTGAGCGATGAGGGATTACGCGAGCAAAGCGACAGTTTCAGGCAACGTTTTGCACAGGGCGAATCGCTGGATGCGCTTTTGCCGGAGGCGTTTGCCGTGGTGCGCGAGGCGAGTACCCGCGTGCTGGGGATGCGCCATTACGACGTGCAACTGATCGGCGGGATGGTTTTGCATTATGGCAAGATCGCCGAAATGCGCACCGGTGAAGGAAAAACGCTGATGGCCACTTTGCCGGTTTACCTGAATGCGATTTCAGGCAAGGGCGTGCATGTCGTGACCGTGAATGATTATCTGGCCAGCCGCGATGCGGAATGGATGGGCAGGTTGTATCGTTTTCTGGGCCTGTCGGTGGGTGTGATCCTGTCGCAGATGGAATCGGCCGACAAACAGGCCGCGTATGCGGCGGATGTCACCTACGGAACCAACAACGAATTCGGTTTCGATTATCTGCGCGACAACATGGCGACACAGGTCGGCGAACGCTTCCAGCGTCCGCTCAACTACGCCATCGTGGACGAGGTGGATTCGATCCTGATCGACGAGGCGCGCACCCCGCTGATCATTTCCGGCCAGGCCGAAGATAACGTGGATATTTATGTCCGCATCGACAAGCTGGTACCGCAGCTGGTGCGCAAGGCCGGGGACCCGGACGAAGAAGGCCCGGGCGACTACAGCGTGGACGAAAAGAACCAGCAGATCCTGCTGACCGAATCCGGTCACGAGCACGCCGAGAACATACTCTCCCAGGCCGGGCTGTTGCCCCATGGCGGAAGCCTGTATGACACGGCCAACATCGCCCTGATCCACCATTTGTATGCGGCATTGCGCGCGCACAACCTGTTTCACCGCGACCAGCATTATGTGGTGCAGAACGGCGAAGTGGTGATCGTGGACGAATTCACCGGCCGTCTGATGTCCGGGCGGCGCTGGTCGGACGGCCTGCATCAGGCGGTCGAGGCGAAAGAAGGCGTGACCATCCAGAAGGAAAACCAGACGCTGGCCTCGATCACTTTCCAGAATTATTTCCGCATGTACGACAAGCTGGCCGGCATGACCGGCACGGCGGATACCGAGGCGTACGAGTTCCAGCAAATCTACAGTCTGGAAACGGTGATCATCCCGCCAAATCGCCCGACCATACGCAAGGATATGATGGACAAGGTGTACCTCACCGCCAGGGAAAAATACCAGGCGGTGATCGAAGACATCAAGGATTGCTACCAGCGCGGGCAACCGGTGCTGGTGGGCACGACCTCGATCGAGAACTCGGAACTGTTGTCGGGTTACCTGGAACGGGACAAGCTGCCGCATCAGGTGCTGAATGCCAAGCAACATGAGCGTGAAGCGCAAATCATCGCCCAGGCCGGGCGGCCGAAGATGGTGACCATCGCCACCAACATGGCGGGGCGCGGCACGGACATCGTGCTGGGCGGCAATGCCGAGAAACAAATTGAACTGCTGCGTGAAGATGCCAGCCTGGATGAGGCAAGCAGAGAGCAGCAGGCTGCCCGGTTAGAAACCGAATGGCAACAGCTGCACCAGCAGGTTCTGGAAAGCGGCGGACTGCACATCATCGGAACAGAGCGCCACGAGTCGCGCCGCGTGGACAACCAGTTGCGCGGCCGTTCCGGCCGCCAGGGCGACCCCGGTTCGAGCCGTTTTTACCTGTCGCTGGAAGATCCGTTGCTGCGCATTTTTGCTTCAGATCGTGTTACGGCGATCATGAACAAATTCAAGCTGCCGGAAGGCGAAGCGATCGAGCATAACTGGGTGACGCGCGCGATCGAGAACGCTCAGCGCAAGGTCGAGGCGCGCAACTTCGACATGCGCAAACAGATTCTTGAATACGACGATGTCGCCAACGATCAGCGCAAGGTGATCTATCAGCAGCGCAGCGAGTTGCTGGAAAGCGCGGATATCACCGAAACCATCCAGGCGATGCGCGAAGACGTGCTGGAAAACACCGTCAGCCAGTACATTCCGCCGCATTCCATGGAAGAGCAATGGGATGTGCCGGGTCTGGAAAGAAATCTGGCTGCCGAATTCCGCCTGGAATTGCCGCTGGAACAATGGCTGGAAGAGGACAAACAGTTCAATGAAGCCGCTCTGCGCGTGCGCGTCAAAGAAATCGCACAACAGCAATACCAGGCGAAGGTCGAAGCGGTGAGCGCCGAGGTCATGCATCATTACGAACGCGCGATGATGCTGCAAAGCCTGGATATGCACTGGCGCGAGCATCTGTCGGCACTGGATCATTTGCGCCAGGGCATCCATTTGCGCGGTTATGCGCAACAGGATCCGAAGCAGGCATACAAGCGCGAAGCATTCGAGCTGTTTGCCGCGATGCTGGACGCGATCAAGCTCGAAGTGACGCAAATCCTGATGACCGTGCAAGTGCGCAGCGAGTCGGATGTCGAGGTGGTGGAAGCTGCGCCTCCGCCGGAAAATGTGCAGTATCATCATGCCAATTACGATGAAGCGCTGGCCGAGTCTGCAGAGGGCGGGTCAGCCGGCGAAGAGCACAAACCGTTTGTGCGCAATGGACGGAAGATTGGGCGCAATGATCCGTGCCCATGCGGGTCGGGCAAGAAATACAAGCAGTGTCACGGCAGGCTGAGTTAATTCGCGAAGGAGCTTGAAATGTCGCTTGTGAGGGATACGCTGCGCAACTCGACGATCACCGAAGAGCTGAGTGATGCAGAAGTTGAAATTATCGAAGGACTGTTCGAGGTTCAGGACTACAAATCCGGCGAGAAGATCGTCCAGCCGGGAGACAAGCAAGCCGACAATCTGTACATACTGGCGCATGGCGATATCGAAGTGAGAATAGCAAGCGGCCACGAAGAATCCATCATTCATGTGCTCAAACCGGGTGATCTGGCCGGTATCATTACCTTTGTCGGCGGTGCGGCATCCGATATAAGCGCGACGCTTTACGCGGTCGGCAAAACCAAAGTGTTGAGCATGGCGAGAGCGGATTTTGAAAAACTGATCAACTCCCACCCGATGATCGTCTATAAAGTGATGCGCGGCGTGGTGCGCAATGTGCACGGCATCGTGCGGCGCGTGAACAGCCAATCGGCAGAGCTGAGCAATTACATTTACCGCACCCACGGACGTTATTAACCAGGGGAAACCTGTTGTCCGTGAAAAACACGAAAACAGGCAAAGGGCGAATGGCTTGTTCGCGGTAACTTTTAGATTTGATTTGTTTCGTGTCTTTCGTGTTTTTCGTGGACAATTGCTTTTTTAAGATCAGGACACGTTCATGCCAGTAAATCTGACCCAGCCCGTTGCGGCACAGCTGTTGCCCGTTGCGGGCGTTTCTCTGGGAATCGCGGCAGCGAATATCAAGCGTGAAAATCGCAAGGATCTGCTGGTGATGCAGTTGTGCGAGGGCGCACGGGTCGCCGGCGTGTTCACCAGGAACCGCTTTTGTGCCGCGCCGGTGATCGTCGCGCGCGAGCATCTTGCCCGGGCGGCGGCTACAGGCTCGGGCGGGATCCGCGCGCTGCTGGTCAACACCGGCAATGCCAACGCGGGCACGGGCGAGCAGGGCATGCAGGATGCGCGCACCACCTGCGCGGCATTGGCGGGCTTGCTGGGCTGCAAGGCTGAGCAGATATTGCCGTTCTCCACCGGGGTGATCATGGAGCCGCTGCCGGTAGCCAGGATTGCGGCCGGTCTGCCCGGTTGTGTGGCGAACATGCGTGCCGACAATTGGTACGATGCCGCCAATGCGATCATGACCACCGACATCGTCGCCAAGGCGATTTCAAGACAAGTGTCGATAGACGGGGCGCCGGTTACCATTACCGGCATCGCCAAGGGCTCGGGCATGATCCACCCCAACATGGCGACCATGCTCGGCTATATCGCCACCGATGCGGCGATCGCGCAGCCGCTGCTGCAGGCGATGGTGCGCGAGGCCGGTGACCGCTCGTTCAATTGCATCACCGTGGACGGCGACACCTCCACCAACGATGCGCTGATGCTGATCGCCACCGGAAAATCCCCTTTGTCCGAAGTGAAATCCGCCGGCAGCAAAGCCTGCAAAGCGTTGCAATCAGCCATCACCGAGGTCGCGATACACCTGGCACAAGCCATCGTGCGCGACGGCGAGGGCGCGACCAAATTCATCACGGTGCAGATCGAAGGGGGCAGGGATGAGGCGGAATGCAAACAGATCGGCTATGCCATCGCGCACTCGCCGCTGGTCAAGACTGCATTCTTCGCCTCGGATCCCAACCTCGGCCGCATCCTCGCCGCAATCGGTTATGCGGGTGTGGATGATCTGGATGTCGCCGCGCTCAGGCTGTATCTCGACGAGGTGCTGGTTGCCGAGAACGGCGGACGCGCCATCAGCTATCGCGAAGAAGACGGCCAGCGCGTGATGCAGCAAAGCGATATCACGATACGCGTGGCGTTGAATCGCGGCGCGGCGAATGCCACGCTGTGGACTTGTGATTTTTCTTACGACTATGTGAAGATCAACGCCAGTTACCGGAGTTAGCCTGCGCCATTCGGTTTGGACTGCGCCATTGCGGCAGGAAACGATGGCAGCGCGCTGTGCCCTGCGATGTCAGATGACCAGGATCCCGGAACAGGATTGTTTGCGCGACAGAAAGGAACGTAGATGAAAGGACGCAAGCTACGCAAGCTGTTCAGAACCGTTCAGCCATTTACCTCCGCCCTGGCGGTCATTGCCACTGCATCCGTACTCGTCGTCGCAATCTACTTTACCGAGATTGGCCCGCAATGGGTCACTTTCCTGGCCGGAGTGCTGGTTGCCGCGACGCTTGCGGAGGCAACACGCAGGTCGCATGCGGAGTGGATCGTCACGCGCCGTACCGCGCAGCTGTCGGCGATGAAGAACAGGCTGGAACGAGAAGTGGAACAGCGCAAGAAAGCCGAGAACGCGGTCGTCGCCGTCAAACCGAGGCTGCATCTGCTCGACGAGGTGTTGCCGACCATGGTCGCATACGTGGACAGAAAGGGTCAATGCCAATACCACAACAGGGCATTCATGGACTGGCTGAACCTGCGCCCCGAACAAATCAACGGGCGGCACATGCGCGATGTGCTGGGCAGCAAGGTCTACCAGGAAACCGCGGCGGCGGTCCGCCAGTCCCTGGATGGGCATGCGGTACACTACGAGCGGACGCAGAATATGCCGGATGGTACAGTCTACCGGCTGGCCGTCGAACATCATCCCGAGTTTGGCGAGGATGGCAAGGTCAGCGGCTTCTTCATGATGATCAGCGACATCACGGAACCGGATGATGTGCGTCTGTCGGCCGCGCATGATGCATCGGATGACCAGAGCCTGTTTGTCGATGCGTACTCCGAACAGACCACCGGGCAGCATGATGCAGGCATCATCAGGGCGGCTATCGAGAATGGCGAATTCAGTCTGCTTTGCCAACTGATCACTCCACTGGCGGCCAATACCGGCAGGGTCGGGCATTATGAAATTCTGGTCCGGCTGAA
>CAZCKZ010000006.1:18950-20417 GCA_964499395.1 uncultured Gallionella sp.
GCCCCGGCGCGGACGGTGCGGAAGCAGTGACGTTTCTGGTCCGGCTGAACGAGGAAGAAGGGAGCACGTTGCCGCCCGGTACTTTTTTTCCGCTTGCCGAAAAATACGGACTCATGCCGCATCTGGACCGTTGGGTGATACAACATGTTGCGGAGTGGCTTGCACGGCAGATGCCGCGAAGCGCGCAACAGGAAAACTCGATGTTCTTCATCAATGTGTCAGGAGCCAGCATAGCCGACCCTGGCTTCCCAGAGTTCCTGAATCTGACGCTGCTGGAATACGGTGTGCCCGCTTCTGCACTGTGCTTTGAGATTCCGGACTCGGAACTGGCCATGAGAACTGCCGAGGTAGCGGAATTCGCCAGACAGGTCAGGCAGAGCGGATGCCGTGTCGCGCTCAGCGGTTTCGGCCGGGACAGAGTCTTGTTTGACCTGATTCGCGGTTTCCAGGTGGAGTTTCTGAAAATCGACGGCAGCATCATTCTCGAAATTCTTCGCGATCCGGTAAAGCTTGCCAAGGTCACCGCCATCAGCCGTGTCGCAAAAAAAATCGGCGTCGAAACCATTGCGGAACTGGTGGAGAGCGAAGAGACAATTGCCAGCCTGAGGGAAGTCGGTATCGATTTTGCACAGGGGTTTGGCATTTCGCGGCCGCGACCCCTGCAGGAGTAAGCCGCGGCAATTTCCGTATTATTAATCGACCATGTCTGGAACAGGAAAATGAACGCCACTACAAATAACTTGCTTGAGAAGGCTGACGCGCTGCTGGAACGGCTGGAACGGCTGTTGCCATCCGCTGTTTCCGTCGAACCCGATTGGCAGAAAGCCAATGCGTTTCGCTGGGAACAGGGCCGCCTGGCTCCGGTGTCGCACCCGCATCGCATCGGCCTGACCGACCTGCTCGGCATCGACAGGCAGAAGCAGCTCATTGCACAGAACACCCGGCAGTTCGTGCAAGGCCGCCCGGCCAACAACGTGCTGCTCACCGGCTCGCGCGGCACTGGCAAATCCTCGCTGGTCAAGGCACTGCTCAACGAATATGCGGCGGAAGGGCTGCGCCTGATCGAAGTCGGCAAACCGGCGCTGGCCGATCTGCCGCACATCATCGCGCTGGTCGCGGGCAGGCCGGAAAAATTCATCCTGTATTGCGACGACCTGTCGTTCAATTCCGAGGAACTCGGCTACCAGGCGCTGAAGGCCGCGCTCGACGGATCGCTGGTCGCGTTCTCGGACAACCTGCTGATCTACGCCACCTCCAACCGCCGCCACCTGATGCCGGAATCGATGCAGGACAATCTCGCCACCAAATATGTCGGCGACGAGATCCATCCGGGGGAAAGCGTCGAAGAAAAAATCTCGCTGTCGGAACGTTTCGGGTTGTGGGTATCGTTCTATCCGTTCAGTCAGGATGAATATCTGGACATTGTTGCGCATTGGTTAAAGCACTTCGGTGTGACTGCCGAGTTTG